>VGGW01000122.1 GCA_016868395.1 Bacteroidota bacterium
TCTCCGGTGCTTTTTCAACATCAAAATCAGGATGTCTTTCTTTTTTCACTAAAAAACAGGAACGGCATAGAAATAAGTATCAGTAATCTAGGAGGCATTATTTGTTCATTTATTGTTCCTGACCGTATGGGAAGGCCAATAGATATGGTATTAGGCTTCGATCGTATGGAGGATTACGTTGATCAGTCTTACCTTCAATCTAATTCATATTTAGGAGCTATTATTGGTCGGTATGCGAATAGGGTTAGTAATTCCTGCTTTGAGCTTGATGGAAAACCATATCAATTATCTTCAAATCTTCATCCTCATCAACTACATGGTGGTTATGAAGGTTTTGATCGAAAAGTCTGGAATGTGGAGGGGATTTCTGATACTCCAAATCCTAAACTTGTGCTTAGTTATCTGAGTAAAGATGGCGAAGAAGGTTATCCGGGGAATTTAAGGGTTTACATAACTTTTGAGCTCAAAGAAAGTAATGAACTTGTGATGTACACGGAGGGGTTTACTGATAAAGCGACACCGATAAATTTAACGCATCATGGATACTTTAACCTTAACGGATATGGTACCATAGAAGATCATTTTGTGGAGATACCTGCTTCTAATTATCTTGGACAGGAAAAAGATCTGATTCCTGATGGTAAGGTTTTATTCGTTACGAATACCGAATATGATTTTAGAAAAATGAAACAAATTAGCAAGGTCTGGGATGCTGAAAGAGGTTACGATCAAACCTTCGTATTGGATAAAGCCTATGGTGTTTGGGGCATAGCTGCAACTGCTTATTCAGAAAACAGCGGGATTATTTTGGAGGTATTTACTGACGAGCCCTCAGTTCAGTTTTATACGGGTAAACACCTAAATAATACGGTGGTAAAAGGTGGAGCTAAGTATTCGGCATTTTCTGGACTCTGCTTCGAAACTCAGCATCATACTAATGCCCTGAATATACCTGATTTCCCTTCTACAATTTTACGGCCCGGGGAGCTGTACAAACGTAAAACGAGCTACAAGATTTCTAATTGTTAAGAAGAAGACATGTTTTGTATGGTTTTGAATTCTCTTTTTTGTTCAGTTTGTTCAGCAAAAAATAGCCGGCAGCAGTCAGCAGACATATCCCAAAGATGAAATACCAGAATAATTGATAACCACCGTATTCAATTAGGAATGATCCGTAAATCGGACCGATAATCTGGGCCAAAGACCATGCAATGGTATACAAGGCAGCATATTCACCCCGGTTGTTCTCATTCGAACGACTCATCCAAAAGGTATTCATAAATGGCATGGCAACCATTTCACCAAGGGTTACTAATATAATTGAAAGGATTGCAAGCCAGGCTGCAGCAGGAAAAAATATAAAGATTGGATAACTAAATGCGGCTATAATCACACCTATACCTGTAAAATAAAGGGGAGAATTTTTGCCCTCCAAATTATTTACCAGAAGCATTTCAGTAAAAACAATAATCAGTCCGTTCATGGCCATTAAACCGCCAATAAATTGTTCAGTTAAGTTCCATTCTGTTTTAAAAAATACCGGTTGCAGGGTAAATAACTGAAAAAAGCAAGACGAAAACAGGATAGTTAGCAATATAAACACCAGATATAGTTTATCCCGGTAAGGTGATTCTACCTGCGTCTGATGAATTTCTGTTTTGGCGGTTTTTTGACTTTTGACTGACGGCAATAGTTTAATCAGAAAAACTGCTGCCAAAATATTGGAGAATCCATCGACATAAAATAATAGATGATAATTAACCGAGGCAAGGAAACCGCCCAATGCAACACCAATTGACCATCCTAAATTTACGGCAAGGCGGTTTAAGGAATTGGAACGTGTTCGCGTTTGTTCTTTACTGTAATAGGCAACTGCCGTATAGTTTGCCGGTCTGAAACTCTCATTGCACATACTCAGAATAAACGTTCCTATACCCAAAGTCAGAAATGTTTCCATTAAACTGATTAAAATAAACATCAATCCGCCACTCAAGAGCGCCCCGATTTGCAGGTAGTAGAATCCAAACTTATCGGTTAATTTTCCGCCAAAAAATGCACCAAATACTGATCCTAATCCAAAAATGGCCATAATCAATCCAGCCTCTACAATGCTAAAATTTAACTTTTGAGTACAATAAATGGTCAGGAATGGAACTACCATAGTGCCACTGCGGTTAATCAGCATCACCAGAGAGAGGTACCAGCTTTCTTTACTGAGTCCGGAATAAGCTTTTTTATAAAGGTTGAGGGAGTATGAGAACACGCGGTAAATTAAATAATTATATCAAAAAATCATTTCGAAGCTAAGCTTGATTCTCAAGTTTTAGATTTATTACGTTTCAATTTTTAAAATTAATGCATTGAATTTCCCACCTTGAGACAGTTTTCCACAAATCTTTTAGAAGTTATGCAATCCATTAACTTTATGGCCAAATTAACTGATTCAAATTGTTTAAAAAGAACGAACAGAAGGAAACCCCATTAATGTTGCAATACAATGCCATCAAGGCGAAATACCCTGGTGCTTTATTATTGTTTCGTGTGGGAGATTTTTATGAAACTTTCGGACAGGATGCTGTCAAAGCCTCCGGCATTTTAGGAATTGTCCTTACCAAACGAGGCAATGGTTCAGGGGCAAATACTGAATTGGCAGGTTTTCCGCATCATTCTCTCGAAACTTATTTACCCAAATTGGTTAGAGCAGGTCAGAGAGTTGCCATTTGTGATCAGCTCGAAGATCCAAAAACAACCAAAACCATTGTTAAAAGAGGAGTAACCGAGCTGATTACGCCAGGTGTGTCTTATAGTGATAACATTATACAACAAAACACCAATAATTACCTGGCTTCTCTGTATTTTGAGAAAAATTCTTTTGGTATTGCCTTTATTGATATTTCAACGGGTGAATTTCTGGTAGCCCAGGGTAATGCGGAATACATCGACAAGGTGCTTCAAAGCTTTAAACCGAGTGAGGTAATTTTCCAAAGAAGCAGACAAGGTGATTTTATTGAGACTTTTGGCGATCGTTTTTACACCTATTACCTTGATGACTGGGCTTACAGTGGTGATTATGCTTATGAGTTTCTGCTAAAGCATTTTGAAGTCAAATCACTTAAAGGATTTGGTATAGAGAAGTACTCCCTTGCCATAACTGCTGCCGGAGTAGCCCTGCATTATCTGAACGAAACTGAACATCGTAATCTTCAACATATTTCTTCGGTATCACGGATTGAAGAGGACCGTTACATGTGGCTTGATCGATTCACCATCCGTAATCTTGAATTAATAAGTTCGGCAAATGAACAAGCCATTAGCCTTGTTGACGTACTTGACAAGACTTGTTCTCCAATGGGAGCAAGGTTATTGAGACGATGGATTACCATGCCTTTAAAGGAACTTAAACCCATTCAGGAGCGATTGGATGTTGTTGAATTTCTTGTTGAGCAGGGAGATTTGCGCGAAAAATTAATACATGAATTGAAACAAATTGGGGATCTGGAGCGGTTGATTTCTAAAATTGGTTTACAAAAAGCAAATCCCAGAGAGGTATTGCAGTTAAAAAGGGCACTTTATTCCATTTTTAATATGAAAGAGCTTTGTCAGCAATCTGGAAATTTCCCTTTGAAAATGATCGCTGAACAGTTAAATCCATGCACTTTGATCAGGGATAAAATTGAAAAGGAGTTAAATCCTGAAGCACCGGTGATGTTAGTAAAAGGTTCTGTGATAGCCGATGGTGTTGATGAGGAGCTTGATCGTTTGAGGAAGATTGCTTTTGGAGGGAAAGGATATCTGCTTGAAATTCAGAGGCGAGAAGCAGAAAATACCGGAATACCATCTCTTAAAGTTGCCTTCAATAATGTATTCGGTTATTATCTCGAGGTAACTCACACTCACAAGGATAAGGTTCCGGCAGAATGGCTGAGAAAGCAAACTTTAGTTAATGCTGAGCGCTATGTTACACCTGAACTCAAAGAATATGAAGAGCAAATACTGGGTGCTGAAGAAAAGATTCAGGTTATGGAAACCCAATTATTTCAAGAGCTGACTTTTGTATTGTCCGAATACATTAAACCAATTCAATTGAATGCCCATTTGATTGCTCAGTTGGATGTTTTGATCAATTTTTCTAACCTGGCCATAAAAAATTATTATGTCAAGCCCATAATTGACGAGAGTAATGTAATCGATATCAAGGGGGGAAGACACCCGGTTATAGAAAAGAATTTACCTCCCGGCGAAGCATACATTACGAATGATGTATTTCTCGATAGTGATAGCCAACAAATTATTATCATTACAGGGCCGAATATGTCGGGTAAATCAGCCATATTGAGACAAACAGGTCTCATAGTTTTAATGGCTCAAATGGGATGTTTCGTTCCTGCAAAAGAAGCCCGGATTGGTCTCGTAGACAAGGTATTTACGCGGGTAGGAGCTTCAGATAATTTAACGGGTGGTGAGTCGACTTTCATGGTTGAAATGAATGAAACAGCCAGTATTTTGAACAATTTATCAACACGAAGTCTAATTTTGATGGATGAAATTGGCAGGGGTACCAGTACCTATGATGGAATTTCAATAGCCTGGTCGATTGCAGAATACCTTCATAATCATCCCCTGGCAAAGGCAAAAACCTTGTTCGCCACACATTATCATGAATTAAATGAACTGACTAATTCATTTAGCCGAATAAAGAATTTTAATGTGTCAGTTAAAGAGTTAGGAAACAAAGTTATTTTCCTTCGCAAATTGGTACCCGGAGGCAGTGAACATAGTTTTGGAATACATGTAGCCAAAATGGCCGGAATGCCACCAAAACTAGTCAGCAGGGCAAATGAAATATTGAAAAGGTTGGAACAGGAAAGGACAGGTGGTGAGGATATTAAAGACAGTTTGAAAAAAGTTCAAAAACAAGCTTATCAGCTACAAATGTTCTCAATTGATGATCCGGTTCTGGGTAAGATCAGAGACATGCTTAATCATCTTGAGGTAAACACATTAACTCCGGTGGAGGCTTTGATGAAGCTCGATGAGATTCAAAGGGTATTAAAATCCTGATAATCGAGAATTATTTAAGCATTCGCAGATTCATCAGCACCCAATTATCGGTTGTTCCTGAATTTACCACCGGATTTAATCGGATATTTTAACCGGTGGATGGAAAATTTAGATTCCTGGTCCTCAATCCGCTAAATCACCTATCTTAATCGCTTCCTCGCCTGCTTTATTCCGTTTTATTTTCTTTCCTAATATCGTAACTCTGTTAGATTCAAAAACTAGATTGATTGAAATTGAACTTTTTTAAGATTATTGAACAATCTGAATTTTTGACTTCATATCAGTAATTTTTTTGGAACTGAAAATGGAAACTGTTCATTGGCAAAATGATACCTTTCTAAATTTGTCAGGTTGATTTTAACTAAAAAAAACTATATATTTTTTTTGATAAATAAAATTTGTAGCTATATATAATTTTTGTTACTTTAATTTACCAAATGGTATTCGCATGACCAATTTTGATAATCATTCTGATAATGATTTGTTAATAAAAGCATCTGAAGGGGATGAGCAAGCTTTTGCCCAACTATTTTATAAATATCATCATCAATTAGGTTTGCATATTTTTCGGATTACCAATTCAATGGTCATCGCAGAAGAGATTGTACAGGATGTATTTCTTAAAATTTGGATGAGTAGAGAAGCCTTGGCTGGAGTAAATAATTTTAGAGCATATCTTTTTGTCATTTCCAAAAACCACACCTTAAATTGCCTCAGGAAACTTACAAAAGAACGACAGCAAAGGAAGTTATTTGAAGAAGATACAGCAAGGGATCCGTTGCCCGACACTCGAATTAATATTTATCATAGCCTTCTGGATGATGCCATAGATCAATTGCCGCCCCAGCAACAATTGGTCTATCTTTTAAGTCGGCATAAACGTTTAAAATACGTCGAAGTTGCTAGCCGCCTTAATATTTCTCATGAATCTGTTAAGAAATATTTACGCATAGCAACCAGTTCGATTACGTCCTATGTACAACTTAAATTAAAAAAGGATATTCTTTTTTTAATTTTTCTAAGTTATTTCTAAAACCAATACCCCCTTTTTTTAGTTGTTTGGTGTCTTGTTATCAATTGGTTCTATTTTAACTTTTGTATCCAATATTTTTTTCAATTATGCATTCATTCAGATTTAGATTATCTACTAAGTTTAAGAAATATTACAATAAAACTGCCAGTCAGAGTGAAATGGAGGAATTATATCAAATAATGAATTCTATTTCTGATGATGAGTTGAAAGAGCTTATTCGAGAGGAGTGGAATAATTTGGAGATGACTGATTCTTTCTTTGACAAGGAAATTAGCGAGGGAATGCTTGACCAAATTCTCCCGGTAAAACCAAATAGCACTTATAACGAACAAGAACCTATACTTGATCATTTGATCAATTGGATCTCGAGATTCAAAAAACTATCGGTTGCAACTTTAATTCTCGTTTTTCTGGGTTTTGGCTTTTATGTTTGGTTTAAGCCAAATCATGCACCTCAAGTTTTAGTTAAAAATAGCCCTATTTCAAAGGATCTTCCACCCGGTGGGTCCAGAGCTACCTTATTACTCGCCGATGGTAGAGAAATTATTTTAGATAAGGCTAAGAACGGTATAATCATAAAAACTCAAAATTTTCAGATACTTAAAACTGAGAATGGGCAGTTAATTTATCAGGCCTTAACTTCCAATACTAATAAAGATGTCAGTTCTGATTTTAATAAGATTACCACACCCCGTGGAGGTGAATACAAAATCATTATGCCAGATGGTAGCATGGTTTGGTTGAATTCGGCTTCTACTATTAAATTTCCTGGGGTATTTAGCGGTAAAACCCGAAGCGTTGAATTGGAAGGGGAGGCTTATTTTGAAATTGCAAAAAATGCAGAGATGCCTTTTTTAGTCAAATCAAAAAATATTGAAATTGAAGTCATCGGAACACATTTTAATGTTTATACCAATACGGGTACTGATGTGGTGAAAACTACCCTTTTAGAAGGTTCGATAAAGATTAATAATGGCAATTCTTCAAAGCTGTTATCACCCGGACAGCAGGCTATTCAAATTGGAAATGAGATTAAAGTTGTGAATGATGTTGATGTTAAAGAACAGATTGCATGGAAAAATGGTTTATTTCAATTTAAAGATGCAAGTGTGGAAGAAGTGATGCAACAGGCAGCTTTGTGGTATGATTTAGAAGTAGCTTTTGAAGGGGATATCCCGGAAAAATATCTGACCGGTAAGGTTTCAAGAAATGTTAATATTTCCGAATTCATGAACATATTGGAATATGCCGGAGTGAAATTTAAAATTGAACAAAAGAAAATCACGATAAAAAGTATAAAATAATCCAGCGATAAACACTAATTAGTTCACTTAAATTTTAATTATGAGAGATAAAATACCTAAAGACTAGGCTAGTGGAACTCGAAATTCGATGACAGTTTTCCAAGAAAAACAAGAATTGAATTTTTTAAGATAAAAAACCGGGAAGTGTTTGCCCACTTTCCTGGAGAATTATTTGGTTCCTTAAACTATCCAATCAGCAATTGAAGAATAATGTTAAACCCAAACAAAACAAAGTTATGAAATTTAATCCTAAAGTCATTCCTACGGGGCGACTTCAACTACCTAAAATTTTATTGGCTATGAAATTGACTGCGATGGTTATTATTGCAACTCTATCAACAGTGAGTGCAACAAGCTATAGTCAAATGATCACACTTCGCGAGAAGAATATTTCTATTGCGAATGTTCTGACTTTGATCGAGAAGCAAACAAATTATCACTTTTTATATGACAAGAGGGATATCTCCAAAGCGGGTACAGTTAATGTCAATTTAGAGAATGTAACTGTACAACAAGCTCTTAGTAAATGCTTTGAAGACAAGGCCTTAACGTACAAAATTTTTGAAAGTACTATTGTCATCAAGAGCTTAGAAAACCTGAATACCGATTTGAGTCCTCCGAAGGAAATTATTATCAAAGGGATTGTAAGTGATAGCAAGGGGGTTACTTTGCCCGGTGTCAGTATAAAAATTAAAGGTACAGCAATTGGAGTTTCCACAGACATGGATGGAAAATTTTCAATATCTGTTCCTGACGCTAATGCAATTCTTGTATTTAGTTCTATTGGTTTCATTTCACAAGAAATATCTGTTGGAGCACGTACAAGTATTGATGTTGTTTTAACTGAAGAGCTCACTTCTTTAACTGAAGTGGTTGTTACTGCATTGGGTATCAAAAAAGAAACAAAGCGTCTTGGCTATGCAACTGCAACAGTCAATGCACAGCAAATCAGTGAAAATCGTACGGTCAATTTCATGAGTGGCTTGGTAGGAAAAATGCCAGGCGTTAATATCACTCCGATGGGTACAGGTCCTGCCGGTTCCAGCAAAATCCGCATTAGAGGTCAATCTTCTTTTGGAGCTCAAAACAGCCCTTTAATTGTTGTTAATGGGGTTCCAATCAATAATACCACATTCGGTGTAGGGGGAGATTTTGGTGGTCAGGGTGCTGTAGTTTCTACAGATGGTGGGGATGGATTAAGCAGTATCAACCCGGATGATATTGAATCCATGACTGTACTTAAGGGAGGTGCTGCTGCTGCTTTATATGGCTCTCGTGCTCAGAATGGAGTTGTCATGATTACTACCAAATCCGG
>VGGW01000123.1 GCA_016868395.1 Bacteroidota bacterium
ACTATTTTTTACCTTTATAAAAAACTAAAAGATTCGGGAGTTTCAATCAGTAGGATTGCACGTGGAATTGCATTTGGCGGTGAACTTGAATATGTGGATGAAATCACATTGGGCAGATCCATCGCTACCCGTGTTCCATATGAAAACTCTTTATCCAAATAGAACTAATCATTAATTTTACCAAAGAAAGAGATGAACCTCAGAAATAAGACGGTCATTATAACAGGTGCATCTTCCGGAATTGGAAGGTCATGTGCCGAGGAGTTTGCCAAAAAAGGTTCTAATCTTGTTCTTGGGGCTCGTCAGTATGTTGCGCTTTGTGAATTAGCTCGGGATCTTGAGCAAAAGTACGGAATTAAGGCAGTGGCTGTGCCATGTGATGTTTCAGTTGAATCGGATTGTCAAGCCTTGATTAATCAGGCCTTATCCACTTTTAATCGAATCGATGTTCTGGTTAATAATGCAGGAATCTCCATGCGGGCACTTTTCAAAGACCTTGATTTGCTCGTTTTACGTAATCTGATGGATGTCAACTTCTGGGGTGCGGTGTATTGCACAAAATATGCAATTAGCGAACTTTTGAAACATCAGGGTTCGGTTGTCGGTGTTTCTTCCATCGCAGGTTATCGTGGACTGCCTGGACGTACAGGGTATTCGGCTTCAAAATTTGCTTTGAATGGATTTCTGGAAGCCTTAAGAGTTGAAAATTTAAAAACGGGATTACATGTAATGATTGCATCTCCGGGTTTTACCTCATCCAATATCCGTAAAGTGGCTTTGGTTAAGGATGGAACCCCTCAAGGTGAGACCAGTATGGATGAGAATAAAATGATGAGTTCGGATGATGTGGCTCGAATCATAGTAAATGGTATTGAGGAACGTAAACGATCGCTTATCATGACTGCTCAGGGAAAACTTACAGTCCTTTTAAATAAATTGCTGCCAGCCTGGTTAGACGGATTGGTTTACAATCATTTCACCAAGGAAAAAGATCCCCTTATAAAATGAACGATTTAATAATTACAGACCATTTACCTGAAGTTTTTTGTATATGCCTTTTTATCATTATTTTTTCATTTCAATTGTCTTTCTCAGCATCTAGTTGACCTTTTTTACAAACTAATGAATCTAAAATATTCACTCTTATTTCTCTTAATGCTTTCATTTTTTGAGCTTAATGCTAAAGTGATGATCAAAAAAGACATTAGCTATCGTGAAAATTCTACCGATGTTCGAAACCTTTTGGATGTGTATTATTCCGAAGATACCCAGATACAAAAGGATGTATTAATCTTTATTCACGGCGGATCATGGAATAGCGGGAAAAAGGAAACCTATTGGTGGTTAGGGAAGAACATGGCCAAGAAAAATGTAGTTGCTGTAATCATAAATTATAGTCTCAGTCCGGAAGCTAAGTATGATAGAATGGCCTCCGATTGTGCAAAGGCGGTCAAATGGGTGAATGATAGTATTGGCCGATTTGGTGGTCGTAGAGACCGAATTTTTGTCATGGGCCATTCAGCGGGTGGACATTTAGCAGCCTTAATTAATAATGATCCAAGGTTTTTTACAAATGCCGGGATCTCTAATCCAATAAACGGACTTATTATGAATGATAGTTTTGGTTTGGATATGTTTGAATATTTAAGCGTCGCCGAGCAAGATGAACATACCCTCTGGTTTTTAGATGCTTTCACGAGAGATCAGGAAACCTGGAAAGTAGCCTCACCGATGTATTATCTAGAAAATGTAAGAAAACCATTTCTGATTGTTGTCGGAGAAAAAACCTATCCAGCCATAAAATTACAGTCAAAACGTTTATACGATGAATTAAGAGCCGCAAATAAGCCGACAGAGTATAATACAATTAAGGGCAAAAAACATGTAGCGATGATTGCTCAGATGTTTTTTAATAAAAATCAGATGTATGAGTTGATTTTGTCCTTTATGAATAAATATCCCGGTTAATCCATCTTGAATGCTCAAATTTTCAGATCGTATTCTCAACCGTTTCTTAAGTTGAACTGTTATAAAGTCAAATAATTTTTTAGCGATATTTCAGAATACCGGTAGATAAATTTTTCCAATAATTGGTACGCCTGAGGATATTCAAACAAGCCAGCTTCAAACCATGATGACCTACCAAAGGGATAGGATACCAATTGTTAATTACTCAATAGAAATCAGGCAATTACATCTTTCTTTGAATTTTCCGAATAGCAGATTCAATTGATTTTTCAGGCTCTATGATATTGTATTCACCCCAAAATTCAGCGTCAGCAAAATTGGATACCTTATCCATCATAATCACATTTTGTCTTAATTTTTGTGTTGAATTCGGTGAGTCCTTAACGTTCTTTCTCCAGTCAGTGACAGCCATTTCAATGGTTGATTCATACGTTGAATTGAATAACTTTTTATCCCAGTTTACTTTGTAGCTAATGTCACCGCGCGAGTAGGCAAACAACCATTTCCCATTTTGTTCCCGGTAGTTGATTTGATAACTGGCTTCCAATGGATAAACTTCGGCGCCAATAGGTTTCTTATGCGTAAACAACAATCCGGCGGCAACTTTATCCTCCACATTCAAATTAAATGTTGCTCTTATTATAGCCAGACTTTCAGTATCGATGTATAGTCTGCCGTAGTAAAAGGGAGCAGTGACGGTAGATTTTTGTTTGAAGGCCAAAACATAAACTTTCTTTTCATCGATCTGGGTATTGTTTTCCATCGTAAAATCATAAATTTTAAAAGCATCATCGGTAAATATGAAACTCGGGTACTTCATGATATCGAGGAATACTGTCGTGTAAGGCCCTCCTTGAAGTTTAAAGGATAATGTGTCCAGCCTGCTGTAATCGGTATTCTTACGACCTTTGAAAAGCTCAATAAAATCATCTAAATTACTCAAATAGGGCTGCTTTTGGATTTCCACAACCGATTCTGAAAGTGAAACATAGGTTCTGCGTTTTCTGATTGTCTCCCGATAAAAACCAGTCATCAGATTAAGATCACTACCATAGTTTTGCTCCCTTCTTTCCATCATCTGCTTAAATAATTTTTCCGCATCGTTGGTAGACACGACAATTTCACCTAGAGCGATATTAAATGGTTCTAAAAAAATTTGATTTTTTTCAGATTTTAATTCTATAATACTGACGGTCTTGTTTTTATATCCTAAAAATGAAACCATCAAATTTGAATTTGAATTTTCCTTTGGAATTTTAAGGGAAAACTCACCCTCACTATTGCTAACTCCAGAAATATTAGTCCCTAATACCGCAAGAGTGGCAAAAGCCATTTGCTTTTTAGTATTACTATCCAATATAACTCCCTTGTATTGCTTAAAAGTACTGGTATCACTCTGACTGAATGCAAGAGTTGAAAAAATTACCTGAGCTGAAAATATGGCAATGAAAAGTAGCGTTGAACTTCTCAGTAATCCTGTGATGTTTAGGTATACCTGATTTTTCATGGCAAATAATTATGGTATTTGTTAAATAATTGGTAATACAAATTTAAGCATGGAATTTGGGGATTGATATACCGTTTACCTTGATCTCCGCTCAGTTAGGATCTTAACTGGTTAATTTGGGTTCTTATTAAAAAGATTTTTTTTGATTTATTAGTTCTTCGTATCTTAAGATACTGAAAATCAATTTATTAAAAATAATTTATTTTTTTTTGATTCATGGTTGCATTTTTGCACTTATTTAATTTTTGACAGAAAATAAACTCTTCTGAGTAAAAATGTTACAAAGCTTTAAGCTGTTGACCCCACTAAAACAAAAAGATAATTCAACATTGATCCATTCAAACGGTTTTTTTTTTTATGCCTTTTGAACTTTTATTAATTGTTTTTTACATCCTGAACACCTGGTCGGATTTCTACTTAATGGTGAATTTGACATTTTAGAACTTAATTTCACCCAAATTCAAAATTTATGCCTGTAATTGAAATTTAGGAGAGCTGATTACCCTGTTTTATTTTTCTCTTTAAGACTAAAAGCTCAAAAAAAATTATTTCAGGCTTTACTTTCGGGTGATTTTTTTAATCCGGATTATTTCTAGTTTTGGCCATTCATTTAAAAGCAATAAATCTTCATGTTTAAAACAGTTTTAGGTCGTTTTCGTTTCATAGCCTTTATAGAAGGTTGTTCTTTTTTACTCATCGGATTGACCATGATCTTAAAATATAGATATGATATGCCGGAGCCTAATTATGTGGTCGGAATGGCACACGGTATTCTTTTTATTATTTATGTGTTGTTGCTACTACAGGTAACTTACCTGTACAAGTGGTCATTTTGGAAACTATGCTTAGGTTTTATGGCTTCTTTAGTTCCCTTTGGGACCTTCTATGCAGATAAAAAATGGTTTTCAAAACTTGACCCGAATACTGGAATCAATAAACCCTGATTTGAAATGAAATCTAGTCCTGTTAAAAGTTATCGCCCCATCTCCATCTGGTTATATATTGGTGTCGGAATGATTATGGTACAGGTTCTGATCGGAGGGCTGACCCGTTTAACCGGTTCAGGATTGTCTATAACCGAGTGGAAACCTATTTTGGGGGCTTTCCCGCCAATGAATGAGCAGGCCTGGCAATTGGCTTTTGATCAATACAAAGAGATTGCACAATTCAAAAAGTTGAATAGTCATTTCAGTTTGAGTGATTTCAAGTTTATTTATTTCTGGGAATGGTTTCACCGTGACTGGGCAAGGCTCATGGGATTAGTTTTTATTTTCCCTTTCCTGTATTTCTTGATCAAGAAAAAAATCAAGTCTGATATGGTGAACCCAATGGTTATTTTATTTCTTTTGGGTGCTTTGCAGGGAACTATTGGCTGGATAATGGTTCAAAGCGGACTGCATGCTGAAAATTTATATGTTAGTCATATTCGCCTTGCAGTACATTTTATCTCGGCTCTGATTTTACTATCCTATACCCTCTGGTTTGCCATGAAGGTTAGTGTTCCGGGCAATCAGATTTTGTATGTACCTGCTTTGAAAAAATTGAACATCTGGCTTCTGATTTTAATAACCCTTCAATTAATTTATGCAGCTTTCATGGCCGGACTACATGCAGCTTATGCAGGAGTGACCTGGCCTGATATGAATGGGAAGTGGATTCCTGATGGGATGCTGACTCAAGGTAGTTTTTGGGAAGATATCACACATAATCTCAGTACGGTGCATTTTATTCATCGTGGACTTGCTTATCTGATTTGTATTCCGGTTATAATCTGGACTATAAAAGCAAAAGAACTACCTGAAAACAGTTTGTTTAAAAAAATTCGTTATGTTCCGATAAGCTTGTTATTTTTTCAGATTTTATTGGGCATACTCACCGTGATAAACACGGAGGCAGAGATTCCAATAGTCTATGCAATTCTTCACCAATTTGTGGGTATGATTTTCCTGCTGGTCTATGTGATGACCTTATTTTTAAGTAGGGGTGTTCAAACAAAATAATTTATTCTGGATTCTTCTGCAATTGCCTTAAACTTCAATTTTCTTTGGGTCGAATGACCTGTTTTTTTATTTAATTTATTACTTAAATCGTAATTTCAAGGGGTAAATATCATTGAATCAGTCGTGCATGAAAATTTACAAGGCAAATAGAAAAGGATACATTAATTATGTACTTATGGGTTTCATAATTTTACCCCTTTTTATTTTTTTTATGGATATAAATTTGTTCTCAGAAAAGCCATATATTCTTTTACCTCTTCTGAGCCCATCTGCTTTAATCTTCTGGATTTATTTTGACACTTTTTACAAAATTGAAAACGATGAATTGATTTATCGTTCTGCATTTTTACGTGGAAAAATTGGGATATCCAAAATCAGAGAAATCATAAAGGGAAAAACATTGTGGATTGGAGTCAAAGCAGCTTTATCAACAAAAGGAATTATCATCAAGTACAACAAGTATGATGAACTCTATATTGCGCCCGAAAATAATGAAGAGCTGATAGCTGACTTGTTAAAATTAAACCAGGAGATTATCGTGAAGGACCATAATTAAGTATTAACCAGGCCAGAATAATTTATTGGAGGTAATTTCATCAGTGGGTAGGGGTTTAGTTTCTTACTTAAGTTGTATTAAAAACTTTTAGTAATTCACTTATCTTCCGTTTATATTGCCTACTCATTACCTTAAACAACGGTGTTTTTTGGCAAATGAGTATTCTAATAATTTAAAGGGTTTTAAAATAAATGAGTTTAGAGCTCATGGAATCAAGTCAGATCATCCAAAATGACAGAAAAAATTTTAATTAAAAATATTTCTATTGTAAACGAGGGAAAAATAATCCTTGGTGATATTTTAATTTTCAATGGTTTGATTCAAAGCATTGGAGATATCCCCATTGAGCCTGGCATAAGATTGATAGATGGAATGGGAAAGTATTTATTTCCGGGTATTATTGATGGGCAAGTTCATTTTCGGGAACCCGGACTTACTTATAAAGGGGACCTTTATACAGAAAGTAAGGCCGCTGTTGCGGGAGGGATAACTTCCTTTATTGACATGCCCAATACCTTTCCAAATGTTTTGACTGTTGAAATTTTATCAGAGAAATATCAATTAGCTTCAAAAAAGTCTTTAGCAAATTTTGGTTTTTTCCTGGGCGTCAATGGGGACAATATTGATGAAGTAACCAAACTGGATACCAGCCAACTTTTAGGCGTATCTGATGATGGGCTATACTTTACCAAAAAAGGAAATCTACTGGCCGATAATCCTGAGATTATGGAAAAACTGTTTGCTAACTGTCGATCCATAATTGCCATTCATTCTGAAAAAGAGCAAATTGTTGAGGCAAATGAAGAGTTTTACAGAGAAAAGTATGGTGAAAATGTTCCGGTTGAATTTTACCCACTGATCAGAAGTGAAAAAGCTTGTTATGAAGCAACCAAAAGAGCCATTGATATTGCAAATAAATATCAAGCCAGGCTCCATATTTTACACTTGACCACAGAATCAGAAACCCACCTGTTTCGTAATGATATTCCTTTGGAAGAGAAAAATATTACAACTGAAGTATCCGTTCATCATTTATGGTTTTCTGATCAGGATTATAATCGCTTAGGTACCTTAATAAAATGGAATCCGGCAATAAAATCAGAAAAGGATCGAAAAGGACTTTTGAAAGCCCTACTGGACGATAGGATAGATTTGGTGACCACAGACCATGCTCCTCACACATTGGAAGAAAAGCAAAAACCATATTTTCAATCCATGTCGGGTGCGCCAATTGTTCAGCACTCCTTAAATATTATGCTTGAGTTTTATAAACAAGGACTTATTTCTCTGGAGAAAATTGCCGAAAAAATGTGTCATAACCCAGCTAAACTGTACCGCATTGAAAAAAGAGGATTTATACGCAAGGGCTATGCGGCAGATCTGATTATAGTGGATTTAAATTTTAACTGGACTGTGAGCAAGGGAAATATACTATCTAAATGTGCCTGGTCGCCGTTAGAAGGAACTATATTTCAAACAAAAGTGACTCACACTTTTGTAAATGGTCATCTGGTTTATGACAATGGACAATTCAATGAAACCCCAAAAGGTCAGGCTTTAAAGGTTAAAAATGACCAATCGAATACCAAAAATTAATCCTGTTAATCTTAGCTTAGTATTTGTTGAAGTTAGATACCCCTTTAACCGTTTTAGGAAGCTTTCGTGTCGAGAGAATTGGAATGGAAAGAGAAATTTTAATTAAAGTAACATCGAATGGAAACCTATAAAATTCAAATCATTGAAACTATCGTAGTTTTTGCGGGCTATATCATTACGCATTTAATTATCAAAACACTGATAAATAGTACGTTGAAAAGAACCCATTTGCAACGGGGAAGGAGAAAAATAATAGTTAAGGCGGTACATCTCTTTTCTTTTATCACTCTTTTCGTTTTGTTGGCGGCGGTTTGGGGATTAAAACAAAATGAAATTGCAGTATTCGTGGGAACACTTCTGACCGCATTGGGTATTGCTTTTTTTGCACAGTGGTCTTTGCTTTCCAAAAACCAATTATAGGCGTCCGAAGCAATAGGAGATCCATCAAAAGGATAATTTCTAATATCGAACTGAGCTTATTTTAATGTAAAGGTCTTGGTTTAATGATTCCTCCCTTGGTATCACTGATTGTGCTCATCACAATAAAGGCTTTATGATCAATTTTTTCAATTTCTTCTTTTAATTTGGGTAGCTCGAGTCTGGTTACGACAGTAAAAATGATGTCAATGTCTTTATTCTTGAATTGTGAATTTTCAAAGCCTCTTTCTCCCTTATAGATGGTTACCCCCCGGCCTAATTTTTGAGTGATTGCTTCTCGAATCTGCGCACTTTTGGCGGAAATGATTGTTACTCCTGT
>VGGW01000124.1 GCA_016868395.1 Bacteroidota bacterium
TTTTCATTCAGATTTAAGAAAGAGGACTTTAATGGTTTATCGCGAGACTCATTTTTGCAGGCTTTGCGTGCTGAGGGAGTACCTTGTTCCGGGGGTTATACTGCACTTAATAAACAACAATTTCTAAAAGAAGCTTTTGGCTCAACGAATTTTAAGAGGATGTATCCTGAAGATATGCTCGATTATAAGAAATATATGGAGTTGAACCAGTGTCCTGAGAATGACGTTTTATGTACGGAAATGGTTTGGTTTACTCAAAACCTTCTTCTAGGAAGCAAAGAAGATATGGACGCTATTGCATATGCAATAACTAAGATACAGGCAAATGCTGAATCAGTAAAAAAAACATTGGAAAAATAGCATTTTAAATAGCCCTTAAACCCATAGGTTTGTTGGTAAAATAATTATATGATATGGATAAACTAGAAGGAGTTGCGAACTTGAATCAATTTAATGCAATACCTTATTCTAACGGAATTAAGGTAGGTAATCATTTAACTGCCTACACCTATAATTCGGGATTTAAGGAGGCTCATGATACTTATAATGCATTATCATCCGCAAGCGATGGTAATATATATTATGTCTTATCCTCAGATCAGATACATGTTGGAGGTAAAATGTATGGATATAATCCGAAGACAGACAAAACGGAATTCCTCGGAGATTTAACCGAAATTTGTGGTGAAAAAGATCAAAATTTTATTCCTCAGGGGAAAAGTCATGTACGATTTTTTGAAAAAAATGCTAAACTTTTCTTTTCAACTCATGTCGGTTTCTATGAACTTATTGAGGGCATGGACCGCTTACCAATCAATCCCCCATCAGGATATAAACTTTACCCCGGGGGACAAATCTTGTTTTTTGACCTGAATACCAAAACGTTCGAGAGACTTGCTCTCGTTCCCAATGGAGAAGGTATGGTTTCTATGACCATGGATTGTGACCGAGGACATATTTATGGTATTTCATGGCCAAAAGGAAATTTTATACATTACGATACCAATTTAAAGGAATTAAAAGATCTGGGCAAGACATCCGGAAATGGTGAAGCAGGAGAGCCCGGTATAGACTTCCGTTCTTTATGTCGTTCTCTTGTGGTAGATCCCGATGAGGGCACAGTTTATTTTTCAACCGCTTCAGGTGATATTTTTAGTTACAATCCTTCAGAGGGCCGAATCAATAAACTGGAGAACGTGAATCTTCGGCTTGACTATTTTGGTAAATATGATCCTACAAGACCAGGCAGCATGGGTTACAACTGGAGGGAAATCTTTTGGTATAAGTCCGAAGGGGTAGCTTATGGTGTTCATGGAAATTCAGGGTATTTATTTAAGTTTGATCCAAGAAACGCCAAAATTGAGCTCGTCAGGCGTATCACTTCAGAACCTTCCGCTAAAAGTGGAATGTTTGATCAGTTTAGTTATGGTTACCTTGGTTTTCAGCTTGGGCCCGATCAGAAGACCATTTATTACCTGACTGGTGGTCCGGTTTATATCAATGGAAAGCGTGTTGAAGGTCAAGCCGAAATTGCTAAAGGTGCAGCAAAAGGTATTGAAAATCTTCATTTAGTGACTTATAACATCCCCGATGAAAAGTATCAGGATCATGGGCCAATATTTTATTCAAACGGTGATCGACCAACCTATGTCAATTCCATTGCCCTGGGTCAGCAAGGTGAGGTTTATGCACTTGCCCGAATAACAGAAAACGGAGAAACCAGAACAGACCTTATTAAGATTGATAATCCATTTAAAAGATCTATCGATCAATAATTTATGGGTATTTAAGATTATTTAAACCTGATCTGGTCATAGTCTTGGTTTGTTTTACATGATTGACTGCTTTTTTTATCCTTGATGGATGTAAAAGAAAATGTATTTTATTAATCTGTCGCTTCGTTTGAAAGGATTTTAACATGAGTTTGATCTCGAAATTTTCTATCGTATTTTTTCTGACTATTAGTCTTTTGACTATTCATATGTTTCAGACCTCAAGTTCTATCGATGATCATGAGGATGTTCTAATTACATCTAGATCTTATCATGAAAAGAAAAGAAAAAAGATTTTGAGTAATATGGAAAAAGCTATGGGTAAACTTCCAGAACGAACTAAGCTGCCGGATTTTGACCCACAAATCAGGGACTCTTTAAAGGAAGAATCTTTTACCAGATATACCCTCAGTTTTTTAGTTGCAGTAAATGAAAGATTACCTGTTTATTTCTATGTTCCAAACCATAGGATTCAAAATCAGAAGATTCCTGCAATGCTCGTTTTACACGGGACCAGTCCGCTAGGTAAAGGAGTAGTTGACGGGCAGGGACCATTGCCCAACAGAGCACATGCCCGTGAACTGGCTAAACGGGGTTATATCGTAATAGCTCCGGACTATCCTAGTTTTGGAGATCTAAAAAATCATAATTTTGATACTGATCGATATGATTCGGCCACAATGCAAGCCATATTTAATCATATGAGGTGCATAGATTTCCTGGTCAGCAGGCCGGAAGTTGATTCTCAAAACATTGGTGTTATCGGACATTCGCTCGGCGGACATAATGCGATGTTTGTTGGGGCTTTCGACAGTCGCTTGAAAGTAACCGTATCCAGTTGTGGTTGGACCCAATTTGAATATTACAATATTGGTGAAGAAGGGACTAAAAAATATGGCGGCCGACTTGGACCATGGGCTCAAGATAGGTACATGCCATGGATACGATCAAAATTTAAACTGGATCAAAGACAGATTCCTTTCAATTTCGATGATGTTATTTCGGCTATTGCTCCACGAGCTTTCTTTTCAGTATCCCCAATTAATGACGGTAATTTTGATGTGAAGGGAGTGAGAGCAGGTATATCACTAGCAGAAAAGGTATATCAGAAATTAGGAGCTTTTGAAATGCTACAAGTGCGGTATCCTGATGCTGGTCATGATTTTCCGATAGAAAATCGTAGGGAGGTATATGAATTTTTAGACAAAACTTTAGGTCATACCCCTAGAAACCTGCTTATTGAGTGAGCAGATTCTATTTTTTTAGCCTATATTTTTAAAATAATCTTCAAGTAATGATAAAACCTGATAAAATTCAAATTCCTGAAATAAAATTATTTTCCACCATCCTATTCATTCTTTTCCATCTCCAGGGCTTTACCCAAACGAAATCGCTTTTGACTGCACATCGAAAGTACAGAGAGGAGATCATTCTGAATATGCAAAAGGTAATGGATCCTTTACCCGAAAGGAAACCACTAAAAAGTTCTGATCTTCAAGTAATTGACAGTGTTAATGAGGTAAATTTCACACGTTACAACATACTTTTTGAAGTTGAGAAAAATGAGATACTTCCAGTGTATCTGTATGTTCCTAAAGCAACTGGCAACCCCAAAAAAATACCGGCCATATTGGTTTTACATGAAACCGATTTACTTGGTAGAAAGGCTGTAGATGGACAGGGAAATAAAGCCAATCGATCGCATGCAAGGGAGTTGGCACAACGGGGCTATGTGGTAATTGCTCCAGATTTCCCAAGTTTTGGTGATACTGAAAATTATAATTTCGATACTGACCGATATGCATCAGGAACGATGAAAGGTATTTTTAATCACATGCGCTGTATTGATTTACTTCAAAGCAGGTTTGATGTGGACACCGATAACATAGGTGTTTTGGGTCATTCACTAGGAGGCCATAATTCAATCTTTCTTGCAGCAATGGATGAGCGAATAAAAGTGGCTGTCAGCAGCTGTGGGTGGACTCAGCTTGATTATTATAATATTGGAATAGAAGCTGAAAAACGGTATGGCGGCCGACTGGGGCCATGGGCACAAACTCGTTACATGCCTTTACTAATGACAAAATATAATTTGGATAATAATAAAGTTCCCTTCGATTTCAACCTAATGATTTCTGCAATTGCTCCAAGAGCATTCTTTTCAATATCTCCAATAAGAGATGCCAATTTTGATTACAGAGGAGTTCAGGCCGGAATTGCTCTAATTGAACCGGTGTATCGAAAACTCAGTGCTTTAGAAAATTTACAGGTCAGATATCCCGATGATGAGCATGATTTTCCGCTTCAGAACCGAAAGGAGGCCTATTTATTTATCGATAAGATCCTTGGTCACACATCACGTTTTACGGAATTTAAGTAAATCAATCTCCCGCGAATATGAATAAAAAACAATTGACGAGACGCGAGTTCATCATTAACAATTCTTTGGCCGGACTTGGTGCAGCTTTAACCATTGGCTTTGTGCCTTCTGTTCTTGCAGGTGGTTTGATTCCAAATACAGAAATAGATCTTAGAAATGCCGATGAGCCGATAATAGATATACACCAGCATACCGATTATAGTGGTAGAACCAATGCGATGCTAATACCGCATCAACGTTCAATGGGAGTAACCAAAACAATTTTATTACCGGCAGGACGTCCACTTAGCTATGGTTCTACCTATTATGGTTACAGCAACGGATTACAAGCCATGGCGACCGGAAATGAGATATGTTATCAATTTGCACAAACCCATTCCAATGAATTTATTTTTGGGGCAAACGAAGTTCCTGATATGCCAGGAGCAATTCAGGAAATTGAAAAATATTTAAAATTGGGTGCTCCTGTGATAGGTGAGCTAAAATTTGGTCTTGATTGTGATTCGCCGGCTATGCAAAACATTTACGAATTAGCCCAATCTTACCATGTTCCGGTTTTGATGCATTGGCAGTATAACATGTATAATAGGGGTTTTGAGCGCTTCCATAGTATGCTTAAGAAGTACCCTAAGGTAAATTTTATTGGTCATGCTCAGACCTGGTGGGCAGGCATCGACAAGAATCATACCGATCAAAATGTTCTTTATCCTAAAGGCAATGTGAGTCGGGGTGGTCTAACTGATCAGCTTCTTTCAAGTTATTCGAATTTGTATGCTGATTTTTCTGCAGGTTCAGGATTAGGTTCCTTGGTTCGTGATGAAGATCACGCTCGTGGGTTTTTAGAGCGTCATCAGGATAAATTGCTTTTTGGAAGTGATTGCTCTGATTCACTGGGAACCGGAAAGACCTGCCTTGGTGCGAATATCATATCAGCAATCCGAAAACTATCGCCATCAAAGGTAATTGAAAGAAAAATACTGTTTGAGAATGCCCAAAAACTATTTAAGCTTACATGATTTACAGCTATTTATTAATCATACAATTTAATAACTAATTACATGAAACTGTCACCTTTTAGTCTTGCTTTAGCCTTTTTGGCTTTGATTAACTCAGTATTTGCACAAAATAGTGCCTCTTTTGACTGGAAAGCAGGTATCAGTAAAGCGGATATTACTCCAAAAATGGCAATGCCGATGGCAGGTTTTGCTTCGCGTACACATTCTTCTGAGGGAACTTTGCATCCCATATGGGCAAAAGCTTTGGTGCTTCAAGATTCGAAGGGTAATAAGGCTGCAATGATTAGTTCCGATCTTTTGGGTTTTCCTAAGAATGTGTCTGATCGGATTAGAGACAGAATCAAATTAAACTTTGGATTAGAACGTGCCCAAATTCTTTTGAATAGCTCTCACACCCATTCCGGACCAGTAATTGGGGATGCATTGACGGATATTTATATTTTAGATAATCAACAAATTGAGAGCATAAAACAATACACCCAAATATTAGAGGATCAAATCGTAAAAATGGTAGGAGAGGCCTTGCGTAATCTGGAACCTGTTCATCTTTACGCTCAAAATGGAGTTACTCGTTTTCAGGTAAACCGCCGAAACAATGCTGCAAATTTACTGACTCAACTTACCGAATTGCAAGGCCCCAATGATTATGCAGTACCTGTGATTAAGGTTTTGAATGCGAAAGGCGATATAAAGGCTATTGCTTTTGGCTATGCATGCCATCCCACCGTTTTAAATGGTTATGATTGGTCGGGCGACTATCCCGGATTTACTCAAATTGAACTTGAAAAGACTTATCCTGGAGCAACAGCATTGTTTTTTCAAAGTGCCGGTGCTGATCAAAATCCGCTTCCAAGAAATACTGTTCCTTTAGCAAAGCAATATGGTATGGAACTGGCGGCAGCGGTAGTTAGGGTCCTTGAAGAAGATATGAGAAAATTGCCTTCCGGATTGCTGACTGGTTATTCTGAATTGGATCTGCCTTTATCAACTCCTCCAACTGAGGTGGAATATACCAATTTTATAAGTTCTACCACTATTCCTTACCAAAAGCGTTGGGCTGAACGTATGAGAGAAAAGATCAGAAGGGGTGAGAAATTAATATCTTCATATCCGTATCCTGTCCAAGTATGGTCTATTGGAAACCAACCTGTTGTAAGTCTGGGTGGTGAACTTCTTATTGAATATTCCATTAAAATTAAGCAAATGCTTGGTGCCGATGCTTTTGTTTTTGGGTATTCGAATGATGTCATGGCTTACGTCCCATCTTCCATGGTACTTAAAGAAGGATCTTATGAGGGTGAATCTCACACCGTTTATGGTCTACCTTCGAAATGGCAGGTAGGTATTGAAACAAGGATTTTAAATGAAGTTATTCAACTATCTGAAAAATTGGATCTTATAAAAAACAAGTAGTATATCTCTATTGTTTAAATTTAAAGATGAAATCGCTAATTACTCTACCTAATTAAAGACGTTTTTCAATGAAAAATTTGTTGTTTCTGACCGTATTGATTTGCTTCCATTGTACTTTAAAGGCTGATCCGGGGAAGGATTGGATCAGTCTTTTTGATGGGAGAAGCCTTAGCAGATGGCACCATTTTAATGGGAGCAAAGAAATTAAGAACTGGCGCGTAGAAAATGGAGCTCTCGTTTGCTTGGGGGCAAAAGGTCCCAGTGGATCCGGTGATATTATTACCGATCGTTCCTTCCGTAATTTTGAATTGAGGTGGGACTGGAAGCTTGAAAAGGGAAGTAATAGTGGAGTATTCTATCATGTTGTGGAAGATGTAAAATATAAAAGAGCGATAGAAACCTCACCCGAATACCAGATCATGGATGAGGCTGATTTTCCGACTAAACTTGATGATACACAGCTTACCGGTGCGGATTATGCGATGTATTCTCCAAAAAATCGAAAGGCTAGTAAACCTGTAGGTGAATGGAATAGCTCTGCAATAATTTTTAGGAATGGGCGGGTGGAACATTGGTTAAATGGTATCCGAATAGTTAAATTTCAGGCATGGACTAAAGCTTGGAATAAACGTAAATTGGAGGGAAAGTGGAAGGATTATCCGGATTATGGATTATCCCCGGAAGGTAAGATTGGTTTACAGGATCACGGGAACAAGGCATACTTTAGAAATATTCGCGTGAGAGCATTATAAACATAAATAAAATAAGGATTTATGAGCTTCAGAAAGGTATTAACATTTGGCAGAATAAAGTTTCTCCTGTTTGGAACAGTCATTTTACTGCATGGAGTCAGTTGCGTGAACGAACAGAAAGTTGCGCTTGTTGAGGAGGATAAAATTCGTTTAATTACGTTGGATCCTGGTCATTTTCACGCTGCATTGCTTCAAAAATCCATGTATCAGGAGATTGATTCTTTAGTTCATATTTACGCTCCTGATGGATCAGAATTAGATAATCATTTGGCATTGGTGGAAAGTTATAATACCAGAAAGATCAAACCAACCTCATGGAAACATGAAATTTATCGAGGTCCGGATTATCTTGAAAAAATGTTTAAAGAAAAGAAGGGAAATGTCCTCATCATATCCTGCAATAACAAGTTAAAGACTAATTATATCAGCCGGTCCATTGACTCGGGGATACATGTATTAGCCGACAAACCATTAGCTATTGATCAGGCTGGATTTAAATCGCTCGAAAATGCATTTGCAAGGGCGAAAGAAAAAAAGGTGGTTTTGTATGATATGATGACCGAACGTTACAATATTTACTATGTTCTGCAACGTTTGCTGAGCCAAGACAGTCTATTTTTTGGCTCCTTGGAAAGGGGAACACGTGAAAATCCGGGAGTCATTCAGGAGAGTGTTCACCATTTCTACAAAAATGTTTCCGGTAAGCCCTTAGTGAGGCCGGCTTGGTTCTTTGATGTGGAACAGGAAGGGCGCGGACTGGTGGATATTACCACACATATGGTTGACCTTATTCAATGGGAATGTTTTCCGGATGTAGTCCTAGATTATAGTAAGGATATCACTATGCTTTCAGCAAAGGAATGGGCTACTCAGCTTAGCCTGAAGCAGTTTCAAAAATCAACAAATAAGGAACAGTACCCGGAATATCTTCACAAATACGTCAAAAATGGAATATTGAATGTAATGTCAAATGGTGAAATGAATTATACAATAAAAGGGGTTCATGCACGTGTTGGGATTAAATGGAACTTTGAAGCACCTGAGGGAT
>VGGW01000125.1 GCA_016868395.1 Bacteroidota bacterium
TACAAGGGACTCAAGTTAAATAGTTAGATTATTTAATTTCCAAACTCAGATTAAGCTAAATTCTATTCCTTTCGGTATTTTTCCCTGGCCTATTCATCCGGAATTTGCTGACTTAAACAATGCAATGTTCCGAATCCCCAGATTAAATCGGTGGCGTTAATTGGAATGATTTTTCGATCTGGGAAGCATCCGGAAATAATAGTTAAAGCCTCTATGTCTTTCGAGTCATTAAAGACAGGTACGAGTACTGATTGATTCAGGATTAGAAAATTAGCATAGCTGGCAGGTAGTCGAAGTCCATCAAATTCAAGCCCTGTCGGCATAGGTAAAGTGATAATTTTTGGCGGTTTGCCATTCTCTAATTTAGCTTGCTGAAGCCGTTTTAGATTGTCTTGTAAAGCAGCGTAATTAAGATCTTCGGGGTTTGTTTCAATAACTGTTAGAATGGTATCTTCATTAACAAAACGGCATAAATCATCTATATGACCGTGTGTATCATCCCCGAAAATACCATTACCCAACCAGATCACATTGCTCACCCCCAGGTACTTTCTGAATATAGCTTCATAATCTTCTCGTGAGAAACCGGGGTTTCTTACTTGAATGTCCGGGTGCATAAGGCATTCCTCCGAAGTAAGTAGTGTACCTTTACCGTTAACATCAATTGCTCCTCCTTCCAGAATAACCGGCTTGCCATTATGAAAAACAGATGTTAAAGGGATTTTTAAAAAATCTGCAACAGTTGATGGAACCAGTCTGTCGAGCTTGTAGTTTTTGTATTTAGCCCAAGCGTTAAAATGGAAATTTAAGGCTTCTCTTTTATTTCCGTTTTTAACAATAATCGGCCCTGAATCTCGCATCCAGCTCCTGTTCGTTTTTTGAAAAATAAAACTAATTCTTTCAAGCTCAACATGTGCTTTTTCTAACATGTCGAAAACTTTACTCTTCTGTTTTTCATCTTTGACCAGGAGAAGGACTTGCTCAGACTCTGCTATTTTTTTTATAAATTCAACAAAATCCCATTGAACTGCTCCAAATTTCCCAGGCCAGTCCTTGCCATTATGCGGAAAACAGAGTAAAATGCCTTGCTGTTTTTCCCATTCTGCCGGGAACCTTCTGAAGGTGTTCATATTAATCGATGGCTCTGTTTGTAATATCACCATAGGCATCAATTCTTCTATCTCTAAAGAATGGCCAATTTTGACGAACATTTTCCTGTAACTCAAGGTTAACTTCAGCGATTAGAATCTCTTCCAGATCGTGAGAAGCTTGAGCAAGAATCTCTCCTTGCGGACCTGCAATGAATGATGAGCCCCAGAATTGAATTCCTTCGGTATCAGGTAAATAGCGTTCCAAACCAATGCGATTAGCAGCCGCAACGTATACCCCGTTTGCTACAGCATGCCCTTTCATGACGTTCATCCATGCGCCGTGCTGTTTTTCTCCATATTGTTCCTTTTCGAGAGGATGCCAACCAATAGCCGTCGGGTAAAATAACACCTCCGCACCCTGAAGAGCCGTTAATCGGGCAGCTTCGGGATACCATTGATCCCAGCAAATCAAAGTGCCAATTTTCCCTTTTTGTGTTGGGAAGGTTTTGAATCCAATATCTCCGGGCGTAAAATAGAATTTTTCATAAAAATGAGGGTCGTCCGGAATATGCATCTTTCGGTATAATCCGGCTTCGGAGCCGTCTGTATCAATAATATAAGCGCTATTGTGGTAGATCCCGGCCATTCTTTTTTCAAAGAACGGGACAATAATGACAACATTAAGTTCTTTTGCCAATGCACTAAATGCGATAAATGAGGTGCTGTAAAGTGGCTCAGCCAAAGCAAAATTTGCGGTGTCTTCAGATTGGCAGAAATAATGGCTGCTATATAATTCTGGCAGGCAAATGACTTCGGCTCCCTGCTTTGTAGCATCCCGAACCCGGGTCAGGCATTTCTTTAAATTATTTTCTGCAATATCATTCAGATTAAGCTGAAGCACGGCAATTTTATAGGTACTTTTTGACATGTTAAAATCTCTTTGGAGCCTTAAATCGCAAAATTAAGGAATTTAATTGAATAAGGCTCTTTGGGTCTAAAACCTCAAGTACAATACAGATACTCTCCGGCTTTTTCCTATGTCTTTAAACAGACTTTTAACATCCATTGGGTATGGAATTTTGGACCTGATCCACTTATGGAACCTCAGATCACAAATGCATTTTTGTCTTGATCAGAAAATTAAACCTACACTCATTTGAGATACATATGGTTTTTTCTGCTCCAGAAGGCAGTTTCTATAGTTTTTGTCAACACAGCATACCGTTGATCATCTGCCTGGGTTTCCATTGCCGATAAAAAGTAATGTTTTTAATTTCTTGACAAATCAAGCATTTGGGCTCAGTACTATTCACCATAGTCATTTATTGGCCTATATCCTGAGAATCAGATTATTTAAAGGTTAATGCCAAGCCTAAGCGGATAGTTCCAACATCAAAATTCTCTAAGAGTTGAAAATTAAACGGAAAGTCAATTTTCTGATAGTTATAACCAGTTTGTAGGCCGAGGTTGAGACCCGGATTAACTGGAATGGAGTAGGAAATACCTGCTCCTGCAGTCAGGCCTTTATTTAAATTGTTAAAAAGTTTCACTGCATAGCCCCCATAAGCGTCTAATTTAAGACCACTCAAATTGGGATCGACATAATATGAAGCATTGATGGTGATGGGTAAGGTATTGTAATTCCCTCCACCGGATTTACGATAATTGTCAGTGCCTAAGGCAAATCCAATTCCAAAATTTTCGTTAAGTAGTTTTGTTACTCCTGTTCTGGCTCTGAATCCATTTACAGTTGCATCACCTGCAATGGTGGAGCTGCCTTGAATCAGTCCGCTAATTTCGGTAAAGTTGATCAAACGTCTTGGTTGCGATAGGGCATCCTTACTGAAGAATAGGCAGCCGACCGATAAAAAAAGTATTCCTAGTGATAGTGATTTTATAGTCATGTTTTTAAGGTGATTTTTGATTAAATATTGCGCTAATATAAATACAACGGATCATGTGTTTAATCCTTTTTCTGTAAATTTAGAGCCGAAGTATCTTCTAATTCTTTTTTAAATTTTGAATGGCATTAAGCTTTGCATCATTAAATTCAGGGAGTAATGGCAATTGCTATTTCATTGAGAATGAAAAGGATGCTGTGATGATTGATGCGGGGATTTCCTGTCGTGAAACTGAAAGAAGGATGAATCGTTTGGGGTTGAAAATGGGAAAAGTCAGAGCTATTTTTGTTTCCCATGAACATTCTGATCATATCAAGGGAATTTCGGCCCTTGCAAAAAAATACCAACTGCAGGTTTTTATCACGGATTTAACACTTAATAGGTCCGGGCTTAACCTGGATTCACGGTTAATCAAAACTTTCAGTTCGCATCAAATTGTAAAAATAGGTGACCTTGACATAACGCCTTTCCCTAAGTTTCACGATGCTTCCGATCCACACAGCTTTACAATCAGACATCAGGGCTTCACCCTTGGAGTATTCACAGATATTGGGTTTCCTTGCGAGCATGTTATTCGGTACTTTAGCGAATGTCATGCCGCATTTCTTGAAGCAAATTATGATGATGATTTACTAGAAAATGGAAGCTATCCTTACCACTTAAAAGCAAGGATTCGCGGAGACAATGGTCATCTTTCAAACCGGCAGGCATTTGAACTTTTTTTAGGCAATGGAACACATATGACCCAACTCTTGCTATCCCATCTTTCAAGGGACAATAATGATCCTAAAATTGTGCTGGAGTTATTCAGTCAAATTAACTGCTCAACTACAATTGCAGTAGCATCAAGAGACCGGGAGTCTGAAGTTTACCATATCGGAGAAATCCATCAGCTTGGGCGGGAAACTAAAAATATTCAATTTGATTAAATCTAGTTCGTGTAAAATTTGATTATCAAAACTCTTTGTAAATGTTTAACTTAGACCTAAATTATATGAGATTGATATGCTTTTGATCATTTTAAATCTTGTTTTTTGTCTTTCATTTTTGGTATTTGCCTGGTTTAATGTGAACGACAGTGATTCCTGGCTATGGGTTCCAATTTATCTGGCTGCTTCAGTTCTTTGCGGACTTGCAGCTTTTGAGATGTTTTTTCTAGTTCCTTATTTATTTTTGATCGGATTTTACCTCGTTTATGCAACTATTTTATTTTTTGGCAAGGACGGAGTTAAAGACTGGATTATTAAGTATAAAAGGCCAAGTATTACAGAAAGTATGCAGGCTACCAAACCCTACATTGAAAAGACTGGGGAGTTTTTTGGTTTATTGATTATTTCTGCGGCACTTCTGTTAAATTATTTTATGGCAATCGGAACTTGAGCTGATTTCAAAGATTTTTTATTCTGTTGTATGTTCCTATTTACACTAATTTTTTGAAGCTTAGTCTTGCTAAGCATATTAAATTTCAATTTCTTCAGACATGTTCGATTACGATGCAGAAAGATTAAAAGTACTCCTTCGGGAAGTAACCCGTTCAAACTTGAGTATGGAGGCCTGGGATTGGTTAAATGAAAAACTATTATCAGCTGATGTTAGCCAAATCAATACTGCCTTCGCGATAATGCCTCGGAAAACCGGTAAATCTACGATTCAAATCAACCAAGATTTAATCAGCAAAATCGATGATTTGAAGCCGAGTTTTACAATTGAGAATTGGACAATTGACAGGCTTGCCCGACTTTGTTTGCTCATGCACTTGGATCCCTCTGATCAAAATAAATATTTTAAAACCATAGAAAATTTATTCCTGGCAGCTGAGGTGTCAGAGCTTATCGCTCTTTATTCATCCTTGCCTATTCTTGCATGGCCTGAACTTTGGAAGTTAAGATGTGCCGAGGGGATTCGCAGTAATATCGGACTGGTTTTAGAAGCGATTATGTATCATAACCCATATCCAGAAAAGTATCTGGATAAGAATGCCTGGAATCAATTAATTCTTAAAGCTTTTTTTACGGATAAGGATATTACCCAAATTCCCGGTATTGATGATAGAGCTAATATTGAACTTGCACTCACCCTTAAAGATTATGCCCATGAAAGATGGGCTGCAAAACGTAAAATAAATCCCTTTTTATGGAGATTTACGAGTAAATTTTTAGAAAAGGGCTTGCTTGATGATCTTAAAAGGGTGCTTTTAGAAGGAAATCTGAGAGAAAAACAGGCCGCAGCCTTAACTCTGTTTCAATCCGGTTCTTCGCTCGCTCTGGAGGTTCTTAAGACTTATCCGGAGCTTTTAAGATCCATAGAGAATAATGAGCTGAATTGGACTAATTTAGCATTAGAAGAATAAACAATAATTAATAAAATTAGAATATGTGTTGCAGCCATTCATTTGAAGACAGAAGACCACAGGTTCCTTCTGAGGCCATGGATCTTGAGATCATAAGGGGTATGAAATTTTTTGATCCTCATGTTCACATGAGTTCAAGAACAACCGATGATTATCAGGCAATGGCCGATGCCGGTATTGTTGCATTAATTGAACCCGCTTTCTGGTTGGGTCAGCCCCGAACCGGAATTGATAGTTTCAGAGATTATTACAGTAGTCTGGTTGGTTGGGAAAGGTTTAGGTCATCTCAGTTTGGCATTAAGCATTATTGTACCATCGGATTAAATTCCAGAGAGGCTAATAATGAAAAACTAGCAGCAGAAGTGATGGAGATTTTACCCTTATTTATCTATAAAGAAGGTGTTGTTGGTGTTGGCGAAATTGGGTTTGATGATCAAACGGTTGCGGAAGAAAAGTATTATCGGCTTCAGCTCGAGCTTGCCAAGCAGGCAGGGCTTCCGGTTCAGGTTCATACCCCACATCGTGATAAAAAGAGAGGAACCCAGCGGAGTATGGATATTGCCATTGAGCATGGGATAGATCCTTACATGGTTATCATCGACCATAATAATGAGGAGACCGTAAAAGAAGTTTTGGACAGAGGTTTTTGGGCGGCATTTACGATTTATCCTTTCACCAAGATGGGGAATGAAAGAATGGTAGAAGTTGCAAAACAATATGGTCCTGAGCGTATTATGATTAATTCGGCAGCAGACTGGGGAATCAGTGATCCTCTGGCTATTCCTAAAACAGCCGCACTAATGAAATTAAGAGGAATTAGTGATGAAGATATCCGATTGATCACCTATTCGAATGCAATCACTGCCTTTGCTCAGAGCGGACAGATCGATGAGAACGACTTTAGCAAACCCCAATCCATCGATCAGACGGAAAAGTTTGAAGGCAACACTGTTCTGCGTGGCGGTCAACAGCCAAGAACGGATAAATCTTCCTTGATTATTAGTTAATAACTTGAAAAAAATTCCGGTTTTTCTGCGTCTCATGAGACCAGCCAATATCGTAACCTCGGTTGCAGATGTATTGGCAGGAATCGCTATTTCGGGTTATTTTCTGGAGGCAGAACAAAAGATATTACCTGTAATTCTACTGTGTTTATCCAGCATTGGCTTATACGGAGGGGGGATAGTATTCAACGATATCTTCGATGAAGCGCTCGATAAAATTGAAAGACCTGAAAGAGCAATACCCAGTGGAGCGGTAAGTACAGGGGAAGCAACTGCACTCGGTATTATCCTTTTAGGAATGGGGCTTTTAGCAGCATTTGCATTTTCAGCAAGGTCGGGTTTGATTGCTTTTCTGATTCTTCTTTTTGCATTAGTTTACAATAAATTCGGAAAGCATCATCCGTTCCTTGGGCCATTGAATATGGGTATTTGCCGTGGTTTAAATCTGATACTCGGAATCAGTATACTCATGATTTCGCTTCAGAGTTTCCATTTTCTCGGACTTGCACCCTTGGTCTATATTTTTTCAATCACCATGATTAGTCAAGGGGAGGTTCATGGATCAGATAGAACTAAACTTTATACCGGAGCCCTTTTATATCTTCTTGTGATCGGCTCAATTTTATATGCTGCTTTCCTTCAAGATCAGATGATTTTTGCCGTATTTTTTCTAGTGGGTTTTGCCTGGATGATTTTTAAGCCCTTGTTTGGGGCTATCAAAAATCCAATCGGAAAGAATATAGGCAAGGCAGTAAAAGCCGGGGTGATATCCTTGATCCTGATGGATGCGGCCTGGGCGGCCGCATACGGACAAATCTATTTTGCATTGCTTATCGCTTTGCTGCTTCCATTATCATTATGGCTGGCAAAACGTTTTGCAGTTACTTAATTGAAAATTATCTTTATCAAAAAAAATCAGCTTTCTTTTCTATCTGTTTATAGATGAGAGCACCATTTATATGAAATATCTGCAGCAGTCATTTACTATTAAGTTCGAATACAAGGTTTTTTTTACATCCGGTCTTTTTAGTCGGGAAAATTCCCTTTTCAATAATTTTTTACTAGAATCAGTTCCGGGAAAAATTCCTCGCAAGATTTTATTCGTTATAGATGAGGGATTTATTAATGCAGGTAATGAGATTATTGATGAAATAAGAGATTATTTTAAGATCAATCAAGCTGTCCAACTAGTGTCGGAGATCTTGATCATTCCGGGAGGAGAACTTGTAAAAAATGACAGTAAATATTTTGACCAAATATTGGAAGCTGTGCATGTTCACAAGATAGATCGACATTCCTATATTGCTGCAATTGGCGGAGGATCACTACTCGATCTGGTCGGATATGCCGCTGCGGTGTCGCATCGCGGCATTAAACATATCCGTATTCCAACAACAGTCTTATCGCAGAATGATTCGGGAATAGGAGTAAAGAATGGAATAAACTATTTTGGAAAAAAGAATTTTCTTGGAACCTTCGCACCGCCGGTAGTTGTGTTCAATGATGAGGGCTATTTAAAAACCTTAAATGACAGAAACTGGCGTTCCGGAATTTCTGAAGCGGTGAAGGTGGCATTGATCAAGGATCCGGATTTTTTTCACTGGATAGAAAATAATGCAGGTGCGCTGGTTGATAGGGACATGAATTCAATGAGCTACCTGATTAGCAGGTGCGCCGAATTACACATGCAGCATATTGCAGGTAAAGATCCGTTTGAAACGGGCTCATCTCGTCCCCTGGATTTCGGTCATTGGAGTGCTCATAAGTTGGAACAATTATCCAATTTTGAAGTGTTACATGGGGAAGCGGTTGCAATGGGCATGGCTCTTGATACAGTTTATTCAAACTTATCAGGTCATTTGAGTGATACCGAAAGCACTAGAATTCTGGATTTATTAATAAAACTTGGATTTGAACTTTCACACCCCATTATGCAGATATCTGAAAGTAATTCAGCGATTTTATCTGGGCTTGAAGAGTTCAGGGAGCATTTAGGTGG
>VGGW01000126.1 GCA_016868395.1 Bacteroidota bacterium
GCCATCCCACCCCCAATAATTAAGTTGTCAACCTTTTCCAATAACTTTTCTATTAGCAAAATCTTATCTGATACCTTTGCCCCACCCATAATGGCTGTGAATGGCTTTTCGGCATAATGAAGAATTTTCTCGGCATTTGCAAGTTCTCCAGCCATCAGGTAGCCGAAATATTTTGAACCCGGAAAGAATTTTGCAATAATTGCGGTGGATGCATGCGCACGATGGGCTGTCCCAAAGGCATCATTGACATATACATCCCCCAATTCAGCTAGTTTTTTTGCAAATGCTTCATCACCCATTTCTTCCTCTTTGTAAAAACGAAGATTTTCCAGTAATAAGACCTGTCCGGATTTTAAATCCTTCGCTTTTGAAATAGCGTTTGCGCCGATACAATCATCCGCGAATTGAATGTCTCTGTCGAGTAAAATACCAAGGTGGCTGACCAGGTGCTTTAGAGAATACTTTTCAGTCGGCCCATCTTTTGGCCGTCCTAAATGAGACATCAAAATAACGGAACCGCCCTCATTTAATATCTTTTTGAGCGTCGGTACTGCTCCTACCATCCGGTTGTCATCCGTAATCATCAACTTATCATCAAGCGGAACATTAAAATCGACACGAACCAATGCTTTCTTACCCGAAAAATTCAAATTATCTATTGTATTCATATACACTTATGTGAGGCCGTTTACTGTTTATTATTGGATTTTCAAGTACATCTCTCTGTGAGGCCCAACACCCGCTATTTCAAACTGATCAGAAATTATCTCGAAGCCTAAACCCAGATAAAATCTCAGGGCATTAATTCTGGCATTGCACCAGATGTAATTTATCTTTTGCCCTCTAAGATAAACAATAGAAAAGTTTAACAATTGATTACCAATACCCATTCCTTGATAATCTAGCCTGGTGGCCATACCTCTCAACTGATATCCTTCACCGGGATAACCTTCTTTTGGCTGTTTATGAAAACTACCAATACAGATTAATTCATCTTGGTGATAATAGCCCAAATGGAAGGTATATTTATCATCATCCCCTTCAAAACGACAATAATCAGCCGGAATACCTTCCCTCAAGATTTCACTTCGCAAAGCCAGAGTTTCGTCTGTACCGATAAATCTGATCATACCAGAGAAATTATTTTCTTTGAGCAGCAATTTTTACCATTAAATCCACCAGACGATTGGAATAACCCGACTCGTTATCATACCAACCAACCACCTTGACCAATTCTCCAACTACCGAACTTAATTCAGAATCAAAAATGCAGGAATGTGGATTATCTAAAATATCAACCGACACGATCGGATCTGAAGTATATTCCAGAATTCCTTTCAGATAGCCTTTAGAGGCAGCCAAAAAAGCATCATTAATCTCCTGAGTACTCACTTTCTTCTTAAGTGTACATGTGAAATCCGTCAATGAACCATTTAATACCGGAACCCGAATACCTGCACCACCCAATTTACCTTCAAGATGTGGAAATATGGCAGTGATTACTTTGGCAGCACCTGTGCTGGTCGGAATAATTGAAGCTGAAGCCGCTCTGGCTCTCCGAAGATCCTTATGTGGGGCATCATGTAAGTTTTGATCCCCCGTCATGGAATGCACAGTGGTAATATATCCATCCACAATACCCCAATAATCATCTAAAACTTTAACCATTGGAGCTACATTATTGGTTGTGCAGGAGGCATTTGAAAGTATCGGAGATTGAAGATCAACCAAATGATCATTAACCCCCAGCACAATCGTGGCAATTTCCTTGTCAATAGCCGGTGCAGTAATGATCACCTGCTTAGCACCAGCCTTTAAATGCAAGCCCGCACCGACCTTATCGGTAAATTTTCCGGTTGACTCAATAACCAGATCAATATCAAGTTCCTTCCAAGGAAGTCTGGATGGATCTTTTTCAGCAAAAACTTGAACTCGTTTCCGATTGACTAACAAATGACTATGGCCAACCGATATTTCACCGGAAAAACTACGGTGAACAGAATCGTATTTAAACAGATGTGCCAAAGTTTTAGGATCTGAAAGATCATTAATAGCACTTATTTCAAGTCCCGGTCTTTGCAGCAGAGCTCTCAGTGTATTCCTTCCAATACGGCCAAATCCGTTAATTGCGATTTTCATAGCTTGTTGAATGTTCAAAGTTATTCAAATGAATGATAAAGCGCTTGTAAAATTTTATTAAAGGTAAAAGGAGCATTTATTTTCGGGTAAAATTCCAATTCAGGAAGAGTAAACAGGTCTTGTTGAGGAATATTTTCCGGCTCGACAATACACTTTTGATTGAATTAATTGTGGTTAATCTAAGCTGGGATCGAGGTACATCCTGTCGTAGCCTGATGATTTTACTCAGATTTTGGAAAGCAGGGTCTGTTGCTCCGGGCTTACTTCAGTCCCGTGTTCTGCCCTATTTTTTTGCAGGAAATAGAATCGGTATCATAAGATTCAGTAGTGCAAAAAAGATAGGGCTGCCACCCGGGTTTGCTTAGCAGGGCCTTTGCTTCTATTACCGGACTGCCCGTACCGATGAAACACAACTTTAGGTCAACTAAACCTTGCCGAAGGAGGTATCTTCCGGCTACGAATCATCTGAAATCAAGCAGCATTTCTTTCGGGAAATACTCCGGAGGAAAGGACTGAACCAAGCGATAACACGCAGGTATTGCTTTCAAAAATCAAATCATAGGCGTCAGAAGCAGCATGAGAACCATTAAAAGGGTGTTTTTTCAATCTTGCTTCTATCGAACTCAGGTTAATTTAAATACTTGAATAGGGCTTAAGCTTCTTGATATATTGATTCTTACCTTTCAAACGAAAACCCCGCATCTGTCTGAGGACCTGCTGAAAGCGTATTCTATTACAGCTTAATTTGTGATCTGGGTTTGTACCCATACACTACGAATTAATTGCCTTCCAAAGCATGTCCTTTAATTCCGACAAACCTTTTTGAGCAACCGATGAGATAAAAACATAGGGAATTTCGGGTAAATCCAATTTCATTTCGTTCATCAGCTCCTCATCAAGCAGATCGGATTTACTTATAGCCAGAATACGAGGTTTTTGCATGAGTTCAGGATTGTAATTTTCAAGCTCACTGATTAAAATATCATATTCATCTTTTACCGTTCTGCCGGTATCCGCAGGAACCAGAAACAATAGAACTGAATTACGCTCAATATGCCCAAGAAAACGGATACCAAGACCCTTTCCTTTGGAAGCACCTTCAATAATTCCCGGAATATCAGCCATAACAAATGAACGATTATCACGGTAAGAGACGATTCCTAAATTCGGCACAAGTGTGGTGAAAGCATAATCCGCTATTTCGGGTTTTGCCGCCGAAACAACTGAAAGGAGGGTAGATTTACCGGCATTTGGAAAACCGACTAAGCCGACATCTGCAAGAATTTTTAATTCGAGCACCCTCCACTCCTCTTTTCCAGGCTCACCGGGCTGAGAAAACCGTGGTGTTTGCTTAGTTGAAGTTTTGAAATGCCAGTTTCCCAATCCACCACGACCACCGGAAGTTAAAATTTTTGATTCCCCATCTTTTGTGATTTCAAATAGAATTTCACCAGTTTCAGCATCCTTGGCAATCGTTCCTAATGGTACTTCCAGAATCTCATCCTTCCCTGTTCGACCTGATTTTTGTCCGCCAGAACCGGGAAAACCATTTTCAGCGATGATATGTTTTCTGTATTTGAGGTGTAATAAAGTCCAGAGTTGACTACTGCCTTTGAGTATGATGTGTCCTCCACGTCCTCCATCACCTCCATCCGGACCTCCCTTAGAGGTCAGAATATCACGGTGAAGATGAAAAGAACCGGCTCCTCCATGTCCAGAGCGACAGCATATTTTTACGTAATCAACAAAATTTGAGCTCTGAGACATAATTTTAAATGACTTAGAAAAAAATCCGAACAGATTTTTTATTGATCTCAGAAAGCATATGAAACTGAATGGATCAGCAATTAATAAGCATCAACAACTGAACAAATCGAATCAAAAATCTGATCAATGGTCCCTACGCCGTTGATCGTGGTTAGCTTATTCTGTTCTCTATAGTAATTGGCTACGGGTGCAGTTTTAGAATTATATTCAACAATCCTTTTCTTAATGATCTCGGGATTAGCATCATCCGGACGGCCAGAGTCTTTTCCTCGAAGCAATAATCGCTTTTCAAGCTCTTCGGAATCCACAACCAAAGCTACCATTCCGGAAATAGCAGAAGCCTTGGTGTTTAATAGCCTGTCCAGGGCTTCAGCTTGAGCAACAGTTCTGGGAAATCCGTCAAATATAAAACCTCTTGCATTTTTATTTGAATCCAACTGATTGCTAATCATTCCAATAACTACCTCATCAGGAACCAAAACACCTTGATCCATCAGTTTTTTGGCTTCAAGACCTAAACTTGTGCCATTAGAAATTTCAGATCTAAGAATATCACCTGTAGACAAATGAATCAATTGATACTTCTCAATTAATTTTTCGGATTGAGTTCCTTTACCAGCTCCCGGAGGGCCAAACAATACTAAGTTCAGCATTCGAATGTTAAATTATTTTCTGCATTACAAATTAATTAATTTGAAGCAGAAATATCCAATAGAATATAAAAAGCCTTTCCGGCTAATTTACGAAAAGGCTTTCCGTGATGTGCATTGTGCACCTGAAGGGAGTCGAACCCCTAACCTCCTGATCCGTAGTCAGGTGCTCTATCCAATTAAGCTACAGGTGCCTTTTTAACGGATTGCAAAAATATGCTTTCTTTTCAAACTAACCTAGTTTTTTTAAAAAAAAGGAAATCGGTTAAAAATCAGGGCAAAAAATCCTGAGTGATTACTAAGAATTAACGTAGTGCTTCGCGTATTGCATCAAAATCAGGCAGATCACCGGCAGATTCCAGTACTTGTGAAAATACAATTTCATGATTCTCATCTAGAACAAATGCAGCTCTTCTTGCTACCCCCTTCAAGTTAAATACAAATTCGTCATAATAGGCTCCGTAAGCTTTCGAAACCTCTTTATTAAAATCAGACAAAAGTGGGAATTGATAATTGTTAAGTTCTTTGAATTTGCCCAAAGTGAATGGAGAATCAACAGAAATTGCCAATATCTGAGCTGCTAGTCCATCATAATAACCAAAGGTATCACGCATCGTACACAACTGGGTGGTACAAACTCCCGTAAATGCCATTGGAAAAAAATGAATAACCACTTTTTTACCCTTAAAATCGCTTAATGAAATTTCCTTAAGTTCTGAACTGTACAATTTGAAGTCAGGTGCTTTTTGACCTTTTGATAGTGCCATATTTTAAATTTATTTAATTTTTTTTAAAGATACTATTATTAACAACTAGGCTATAATTTGTGATAATTGATGACAATTCAGGGACATTCTGTTCAGGGGGAAATTATTAGCGATTTGCACCTGAAATAGCTTTCATCTGAGCATCCACAAATGCTAAGCCTTCGTCAAAAGATTTTGGATGATAGCCTAGGATATCGATTGCTTTATTGAGAATAAAACCGGTTTTTTTAGGTCTCTTTGCAGCCTGATTCAAACTATCGACAGAAATTGGATTAATGAGAGAACGGTCTAAATTCCAATAATCGGCCACTTTCTCAACAATTTGTAAAATACTTAACAGATCCTTTCCTGAAGCATTAAAAATACCCGAGGCATTCTTCTTTGCGGCAAGCAGACAGCATTTAGCCAAATCTTCTGCAAGCGTTGGCATTCGCCATTGATCGTTTACCACCTGGATAGGATTGCCCTTTTCAAGTGCCTCTTTTGCCCAAAGTATGATATTGCTTCTGCTCATATCATTTACAATGCCATAGACAATGATGGTTCTTAAGATCACCCATTGACAGGATGATTGCTGCAAAAGTTGCTCCGCTTCAAGTTTGGTTTGCCCATAATAACTTAATGGATTGGGTTGATCCTCTTCAGTGTAGGGCCCGTCTTCGCCATCAAATATAAAATCGGTAGACAAGTGGATTAATTGAATATGATATTGTTCAGAAAGCCGGATCAGACCCTTAACCGAATCTACATTCAAAGTATGGCAATTTTCCTTATCATTTTCGCAGGCATCCACATTGGTCATGGCTGCCGTATTAATAATCGTATCAGGATGATATTTTTCTATAACCTGTTGGATGTTTAGAAAATCAAGTATATCCATATCCTCATAGCTGTAACCTTTCTTAACCGGATGCCGGTTAGGACCTTTTGAACTTGCAATCAGTACAACTTCAGGATCGGAAAGACAAAGATCAGTTAATTTCTGACCAAGTAATCCATTACTGCCTGTTACTAGAATTTTTTTCATTGCTCAAATAAAACAGTATTTTTCTTAACAAAGGAATAAAATGTAATTCATTTGAGAATGGAGAATTGAAAAACACCAGTGTCCGGTGAAAGCTCTAAATGAAGTTTCATAGGATCCAAGGGGTTCCAGCTTTCGCTGGATCCGATAATTATCGGATGACAATCCGAGGGGCGGGAAAAGGAAATTCCGTACTTCGCCGCAATCTGAATGTTATCATTATGGGTGTCCTTGAGGCACTTAGATCCTGGCGGAGGCCAGGATCTCCCCGTTACTAAAAAAAATGCATGTCATTCCAGCGAAAGCTGGAACCTCATTTTAATTATCCGAATATTTGGTAAGAGCGAAAGCTGGAACCTCATTTTAGTTATCCTAATATTTTGTTAAGAGCGAAAGCTGGAACATCATTTTAATTATCCGAATATTTTGTTCCACAAAAGGACATGCTTTTAAAAACTTTAGTGAAATACTCATTTTAAAAAAAATTAGCGTATTTGACTTTAAGTTTAGTTTTTCCCCAGATACTCATAATTCAAAATTGAAAAACCAGATAGCTTTTGGGTTTACAATTTCCACCATTTTGTGCGTCATCTCGTCGCAGGAGAGATCTGTTGATTTTAAGTCCAAAAAGATAAAAATTAATAGGGTTCGTTCTAATTAGTTTGAAATCCCTCCTATGTAGGGATGACGCTTAGCTACAGCATCGTTCCTGTGTTAATTCTTGGTTCTTGGCTCTTGGTTCTTGGTTCTTGATAATCAATACTCACCACTCAATTCTAATTAATAAAAAAAATTCAATTAAGTATTTGATTTACGGTGATAAAGAGTATTTTTGCAAACCAAAAAATCCCTCTAAAAGGGACTGAATTGTTGATTTAAAAAAGATTTAAAAATTATATGCCAAACGCCGGAAAAATTGCACAGATCATCGGACCAGTAGTAGACGTCAGCTTCACCGAAAATGCCAAATTACCAAAGATTTACGATGCGCTGGAAATTGTAAAAGATAATGGACAAAAGATTATTCTTGAAGTTCAGCAACATCTTGGAGAAGACAGAGTTCGTGCAATCGCGATGGACTCGACAGATGGTCTTGTTCGTGGAATGCAGGTAATTGATAACGGGGCGGCGATAAAAATGCCTATTGGTGATAAAATTAAGGGACGTTTGTTTAACGTTGTCGGACAAGCCATCGATGGGATAGACACCATGGAGAACGCCGATGGTTATCCAATCCACAATACTCCACCAAAGTTCGACGAATTAAGTACTGAAACTGAAGTGCTCTTCACAGGTATCAAAGTAATTGACCTCCTTGAGCCCTATGCAAAGGGCGGTAAGATTGGTTTGTTTGGTGGTGCAGGTGTGGGTAAAACTGTTTTGATTATGGAGCTTGTAAACAACATCGCAAAAGCTTATGCAGGTTTATCCGTTTTTGCAGGTGTTGGAGAGCGTACCCGTGAAGGAAACGACCTTTTACGTGAATTCATCGAATCCGGAGTAATCAACTACGGAGATGCCTTTAAACATTCCATGGAAGAAGGAGGCTGGGATTTAAATTCTGTTGATAAAGAAGCATTGAAAGATTCTAAAGCCACATTGGTTTTCGGACAAATGAATGAGCCTCCGGGTGCACGCGCCAGGGTAGCCTTGTCGGGCCTGACTGTTGCAGAATATTTCAGAGATGGTGATGGAGAAGGACAAGGGAAAGACATTCTTTTCTTCGTAGACAATATATTCCGTTTTACCCAAGCCGGTTCTGAAGTTTCCGCGCTACTGGGTCGTATGCCATCGGCTGTAGGTTACCAGCCAACACTAGCCACTGAGATGGGTTTAATGCAGGAAAGAATTACCTCGACAAAGCGTGGTTCAATTACCTCGGTGCAGGCTGTTTATGTTCCTGCAGATGACTTGACTGACCCGGCACCTGCA
>VGGW01000127.1 GCA_016868395.1 Bacteroidota bacterium
AAGGGTGCAAAAGGACGTGCTGAGATTTGGGACAGGATTAAACTCGGGAAAGATATTTATAAGTAATCCGCATGAGGCGAATTTCGATCAGTATCGATCCTGCTCCCCGCTATTGGTAAAGCTCACAGTGATGTGGGCTTTTTTTATAGATTCATTGCGGTAATCTAAAGTTCAGCTCCACAGTGTACTTTGGGTACAGCAAACAAGGATACTAACTTTCATTTCAAACGAGCGAACAAGTTTTTTCCTTAGAAAACTTCCTGCGAAGAGAAATCTGCCGATGAAAAGCAGTGGTTTCAGTGAGGAGATTTCTAAGTCGTACCTTCTTCAAAATGACGGAGAGCTTTGTAATTTATGGATGGGGAAAAGTGAATGAGTAAGCCGATAACAGATTCTTTTTTAGTCTAGATGACCACCCATTGGCAAGAATGCTTGTTATTAAAACAGTCTGAAGAATCCAATTCATTTAACAATCCGTAGAGCCTACTTGCTAAACTCTACGGATAGCGGAAAATCTCCACATCATAAAGCTAAAATAAACTACCTTAAATAGACCCTGTTTCTTTGAGCTTAATCAGATTATGCACTAAAACATCAATTAATCTGGTTCTCTGACTTATCATCCGATCAGTTAAGGCAATAATTTTTTTAATGTTTTTCGGACTCGCAGCGTCCAATTCTTCCTCAATACTTTGTAAATCCAGGGGTTCTAACCTGACATAATGTTCTGATAAACCCAAAAAATTAAATATTTGCTTCATGTAGAAATGACTGGTTTCTGTTGCTCCACTCATAATCATATCCAACAAAGCAGGAACCACAAATAGCGCCTTCGTATTTCTTAATTCGTCACTATCATACGATTTTTTGGAGATTCCGGTTCCCAAAGACATTACATATATATCTTTAATAATCAAGTCTTTAGGGTCTTTTTTAATTTCAACAAAAGCGCTTAAGGATGGGTTAGTTGCAAATATCCCGCCATCTAAGAGTGGATATCTTACCCCGGCAAGCGAGTAAATTTCGGCAACACTAAAAAATGTCGGTGCGGCTGAGGTTGCACGACAAACATCTCTGACATAAAAATCTCTGCTGCTACCCCGTTCTTTGGCAACTTTTTGTCTGAATAAATGGGCTTTTCTTAGTTCTATATTATAAGCTGTAATGACGCAGGGCTTAATCAATTCGCTTAATTTTACATCCCCAAAATACTCCATTAAAATTCTTTCCAGCACCTCCTCATCATATCTTTCTTTAACCCATCCAAATCGGGCTAAAAACTTTTTAAAACCTTTAATTTCAAATATTTCTGAACCATGCCTCACATATAAATCTAATGCTTCCCTGGCTGTGAAACGTGGGTATTCGGGATTATCTTTCGATGGACAAAGGAGTAAGCAAGTTAAAATTCCTCCGGTGCTCGTTCCTGCAAAAAGATCAAAATAATCTGCTAAAAATGCTTTTGGATTACCGGTTTTAAGTTTTATTCGTTCTTCAAGTTCGACCAAAACCATGGCAGGGATGATTCCCTTGATCCCACCACCATCAATAGACAAAATAGTTTTCATCAAAATAACTCTTTTGAATTAGGCTCAAACTCACAAATTATTTTCAATTTACTTAATTCCTTGGGGTTTAAACCATCATACAAATGTAAATCTCAGAATTCAGAGAAAAATGACATTAAGGCTTCCAATACTTGCAGGCACATAAATTCAAAATCAAGTCATGCAAAATATGCTGAATATGCGAGTCAAATCCGTCTTAACCATTGAAAGATGGTTTATAAGAATGGCTTGTGTTGGATAGACGAACACACAGGCAGGGAAATGATTTCACGAGAGTGAGGAGAAATCGGAAATAAAAGATGTAATAGGAATACTCAAAAAAAAATCCAATTTAAACCGAATAATAGATCATGTAAGGAGATCATCTGCAAACTTTCGAGCAACGCAACTACAGTTATTTACCATTCAGAAATTTACCAATGGACCTTTGATAAACCAGATAATGATAACTAAAAATGGATAGTAAAAAAGTAAGGGTGACAACGAGCAAAAATTTAATGTAAACACTTAAATCAACAGGTATCAGGGCCGCTTGTAAAAAAAATACAATTGGAAAATGAACCAGATAAATCCAATAAGAAGCGTCATTTAGATAACGACCAATCAAGGAATGTTTGTTGAAATACTTCAAGGCTAAACCAATTAAGCCGAATATTAAGTACAACATTATAAGAGCATGAATGGCTGCAAGAATCACCTGCATCGACTTGAATGCCACCCACTTGCCATTGCTAAGAATCGCCAATTTTATTATGAAAAAACAAAAACCGATAGCAAGCAAATAAAGGTATCGATCTCTGAATCTTGTCAAGTAGTTTTTTTGAAAATACAGGATCCAGCCGAAAGCGAAAAACAAGGCATAACTAAAAAACACCAGAAAATTAATTGAGAAAAGTCCGGGTGTTTCAATAGTATTTTGCTTTCTGAAGTACAATAGGATGAAACTCACCGCTGCCAATATCAAAGGAGCTACCTTCATGAAGTATCTTGATGAAAAAACTTTATCCATCATTTGAGAAACTCCGGGCAACCTACCTCCAAATAAAGATGCAAGGATCCCACCGCCAACACAAAATAAAATGAGATAATACAAAACCAAAGGTGAATGGGTCTAAACCTGCGCCATTCAAACTGATTGTCATAAAGTTGACTCCATGCAGAAAAAAATGGATCAGGACTATTAGAAATAGTGAATTTTAGGTTAAAAAATGCAATTCCGGTTATTGGAAACAGGATCAATAAAAAAACTACAAAAGGCAGAAAAATACGATTCACCCTATTTCTAATCATCCCTCGAACTCCCAGTTCTACGAACAAACTTGATGTCATAAAACCTGACATTACAAAAAATACCGGCATCGAAACACAATTAATGAAGGCAATTAACCCATCAAACAAAATGCTGGTCCCATTGGGATCTTTGATTGGCCAAACAATTCCCAAATCCGTAACAATATAGGTCAGTGCAGAATGAAAAACCAGTATCAGAAGCATCATGCTTGTTCTCAGGTGATCAAAAGCATAGATTCGATTAGGTTTGGTCTGCATCAATAGCAAGGTCTTGAATCAGCAAATATTAATTTATAATACAGAAGCTATATGATTTTTCTTAAAAAAATTAGCTATTACTATCAAAACGGCTTGAAACAAATTCCAACATAAGATTTAATTAGAGAGCATAAATCACCTGTGATTCCAATCCCAACTAAATTTTCGCGATTATCTCCAAAATTCCTGATCCTGTTTCAGGCCACGCACGCCATAGATTACAGGGGGGCTGCCCAGTTCCAGTGCGCCCAAATCAGGAGCTTTTTGACTAAATTGATCATTTACATTTGGAATTATCACGCCGGCATCTACAGCTTTTCCTTTGGGGTTTAGTTTAAAATTAAGATCTACCCCGAAATAAACCGGACTGGGTTTATCTGATGTAGCTGCCTGAATTGGTTTTTGAAGATTTTCAAATACATCATAATCAACTGTAATGCCATGAGCCTCTAATCCACTTGTTTGATTTAGATCGCTTAATGACTTAAATCCAAGGCGCTCACTTTTAGGACTTAACCATACAAACTGATTTTGTGGACTTTCTGAGCCCCTGTTTGGCCGATATCCATTATAATCAGCTACCGAATAGCTGGTCGTGTAGGGGAATGCAGCAACAATGGTGGGTCCATCCGAACCAAGAAATAAATTATTTCGGTAGTTGGAATTAGGATGCCCACCTCCGGCGTTATTCTCTGCAATGAAGGTATTATGATAGGCGATCAGACCCGGAACACCACCATGAATCTTAAGTGCCCCTCCCTGGCCTATATTATACATTACATTTCTGATATAATAGGCAGGACCACCAAACACCGGCTGTGCACTGATTCCACTTTCAGCCGCATTTATACCACGGTTTCGCATGACGCGTATATTGTGTACACCGCCATCAGCCTCAATAAAATCATCGACCAGGAGGTGCAAATCATTATTATAAATATCAATAGAAACTGCTTTTAACTCCTGCTCTTTCTCAGGAGTTCCATAAGTTGATACACCAATTGCATCGTGGAAGAAGGCGATAGAATTATTGGCAATCACATGACCAGGGCCATAAATCATGATTCCATAGTAGGAATCCATCAGATGTGTTCCATAAGGAATAAGACCTTCGCGGTGGGCTGCCCAGCCATACATACGATAACGATCATCCCGACCGATGATGACATTATCCTGGATAAGGAAGTTTTTCGAACCTGCGAATTCCGTTCTTATCCCTTCACCAACATCTTCAAAGCGGCAATTCCGAATGGTTAAATTACTTGCACCTGCCAAATGTTTACGACCAGCGTCGAAAACCCGGCCTACATTCCTAAAGGTGAGTCCCTGGAAAATATGATGATCTGTAGCCATCACATTAAACAAATTAGCCGCTCCGGCACCATCAAAAATAACTTCTCCATCTCCTGCTGCCTCAATAACAATCGGACGCTCTGCAGTTCCTTTGGCAGTAAAAAAGTAGGTTCCATCAAAAGGTATGTTATGCCAGTCGGGATAATTGAGCAGCACTCCCTGATAAAGCCCTCCATGAATCTTAATGATGTCACCGGGTTGAACCTTATCTTCACTGACCACATACCAGTCACCCTTGGTTTCTTTTGAACCGTTATATGCAGATACTAAACCCGGGTAATTTGGCTCCAATTTCTCACCTGTATAATATTGGGAGTAAACATGTCTAACTCTTCCTCCGGTCGCAGCCTTAGGCTCAGCGCGAGTAGAAACATTAACAACCTTAACTGCTTCCCCTTCTACACCGTCGGGGTCTGCCAATGTAAAACGGGCCTCATATTTAGTATTGGTAATAAGATCCAGAATACTTCCTGCAAACATGTGGGGAGTGGTATAATCAATACCTGCTCTGGTAATATGTTCACCACCAATCCTTAGCAGAGGCATTCCCTTTTTCCATTCTTTATTGGAATCTGCGATCCGATACTCAACCTTTACCGTGGCATTGCGGTTGTTATCCCCTTCTATATACCACTCGAATCCCAGGTTTTCAAGTGTCGGTGGTTCCACAATAAATTTCCCGCCCTTAACCTTATCCTGGGCTTTTGAAAGATCAGGAGAAAGAAAAATCAAAATAAAAAAACTTCCAATGAGAATATGAAATACACCCGATAGAAAGTTGCCGGCTTTTCTCAAGCCTTTCGTTTGAATATTACAGTTTTGCATCATAAATAATTTATTACCAGTATTTTAGAAATTATATTTTAGTCTTACATTAGTTTTAAACTCATATCAGATCCTAACTCACAATCCTTCTGCTCCAACCGCAGCAATCTGAACCAGATTTTTAGAAGTTAGCTCCCTGTAACAATCAGGTAAATCAAACTGCCTTAATATTCCGGGAACCAAGGTTGACAATGGCCAATTAAATTCATCATTTTCCGCTACATCGGCATAGCTTGTCAATGAATTTTTTAGCGTAACCTGGACTACTTTATCAGAGATTACGGCCGCAAAAGTTGCGGGAATGGTACCCCAGCCTTTGGCAACCAAATGAATTTCTTCATGCCCACATGATCTCAACCAGTCGATAATTCTTAAAAGATCATAAGTTTTTTGTCCGGTATAAGTAGAATTTAACATGATACTATGTGCGGAATAAAAATAATCATTACCATAGGCCCCGAAGAAATCATCTCCACAGGTATTGGGTTTTGATTCTCCCACACCCCTAACATCACAGGCATAAAATGCTGATTGCGGTTCAGATTTAATCAGTTCTGCAATTAAGCTTTCTTTCCGCAATTCTTCATCTGCCGAAAGGTGAGAAACGTATAATATGGTACGCTTAATGCCTGCAGGAGGACGTGAATATAATTCAGTGTCTGATAATCGGTAAACCGGAATGGTGATCCCAGCTTCTGTCTCAACAAGATAGGATGCTGAGAATTTTTTTGGAAATTGCCTGCCGCTGAGGGGTCTTAAAATACGATATGCAGGAATTCCGGAAATCTGAGGTAATTTAAGTATTAATTTAACTTTTGCCTTCAGTTCTTCCCCTTTAGGCATTCCCCGTTTTGATTTAAAGCCCTGAGAAAACTCGCGGGTATAACTTGTTAAACTTCTTGGATTACTTTCTCCCACCTGTCCATTCGGGGTACAGGAGAGTAATTCAATTTCTTCCAGACGAAGCTCCGGTTCTGATTGGGCATTCGATATCTTCGTAATCTTATTGAACCATGAATACATTGCTTCCCGATTATGTTTCGAGAAACCATGATATTCAGGACCTGCAAAAAATTGAATATTCTGTTCAGCATCCAGCAATTTATATATTTTTTTAAGTTCTCTTACGGCATGGTCTGTACCCCTGACGTCAAAAAAGTCCTTTTCTTGTCCGAGTAGAATAACAGGTTTTGGAGCCATTGCCGCAATAAAATCAAGATGATCAAGTCCCAAGCTAATGGCTCCGGGAGGGCACTGTTCAATATCAGCGGGAAGCTCATTCTTGAGGTTAGTTTCAAATCCAACCACAAAGCAACTTGGTGCTGCCATCGTTAAGCGGGGCTCGACCCCGCAAAACCATGTTGCCTGGGTACCACCCCCCGAATTTCCGGTTACTCCGATATGCTGGGGATCCACCTCAGGTCTGCTTAATAAATAATCAACACAACGAATGCAATCCCAGGTAAACCATGAACTTAAATGCTCCCCATTGAGTAACATTTGCTTACCGGTATAATTATGTTCCGGAACTCCAATACCATGGAGTGGTTTCAGGTCTTTGCTCAAGAGTTGTAAGCGCTCGCCCTGACCAATGGGATCGAAGATTAATACCACATAACCTTGTCTTGCGAGACCTTGTGCAAATGATTGATAAATCGGGGTAGCCTTTGCCGGATCACCATGCCCACAGGTGCCAATAACACCTGGCAATGCCTTGTTAAAACCCTTCGGCAGGTAGAGATTGGCAGTCAGCGGAAAACCTGGACGACTTTCGAAAATTACCTTTTCTATTTTATAGGTATCACGATCAATTGTCCCTGTGATTCGGGCATTCAATGGAGTTTTTTCCGGCCATGGACCAAAACACTGAGCAATCTTAGCACGCACATCTTTAACATAAGCCTCTGCCTCCTGTTTAGTCTTTAGGGATGCACGACGCTTACGGGATTTAGATAGCGCTTCACCCACACGATCTAAAAAATAATCCTGCATCATACGTGGAAATCGATTGTACGCTTGCAATTCGACTGTCTGTGCTATATTGCCGGTGGATTCAATATCTTCAGCAATAGTAGGCAGGACACCTACCCCACTTAAACCCATACCGGCAATTCCGGCCATTTTAAGAAAATCTCTGCGCTTGTTGTTCATCTGTTTATTCTTTGTTTTCATCCGGCAGATAGGTGATTTATATAATCCAATGCAGCATGAAATGTGGAAATGAATTTACTAGTTTGATCTTTAATTTTATCACCAAATTGAATTTTGCTGTTTTTATTAATTATCAGCAATCGCCGCTAATATTCTTCCCTCTCCTCCGGAGAGAGCTTTGGGCCCAAAATTGCCCAAAAATTAGAATAGGTTGACCAAATTAATATACTCTTAAGAGTACGATTCACAACTTATCACCTGGGAAATATAAGCAATCATTATCATGTCCGGTTAAAACTTAGACTAAAGCAAAATCACTCATTACACTAAAATTTATAAATGTTTTAACAATCACTTCTTAAACAAACCATGAAAAAAATACCATAAGGCCTGAAAGTGACCTTTCTTGGTAAAAATATTTATTTAACATGAGATCGATATAAGCTCTTGCCGAAGGCTGATTATTTTTATCGGTTTTTGGAAAGCAGGGTTTGCTGCTCCTGGCTTATTCTGGTCCCGTGTTCTGCCCTATTTTTTGCTTAGCGTTGAATAGCTCACATAACATTCAGAAATGCAAAAAAGATAAGGCTGCCACCCGGGTTTGTTTAACAGGGCCCGGAGTTCTATTGACGGACTGCCCCTCCCGATGAAAAACAGCATTGGGTAAACTAAACCTTGCCGAAGGAGGTATCTTCCGGCTAGGAATCATCTGAAATCAAGTACCATTTCTTGCCGGAAATACTCCGGAGGAAAGGACTAAACGAAGCGATAACACGCAGGTAT
>VGGW01000128.1 GCA_016868395.1 Bacteroidota bacterium
CTAGAATTTGAGCATGCTCATTTAAAGTGCCATTATCATTCAAAATATCGATTACAGGTAATTGATGCCTTAAACCCAGCTCATAATCATTCAAATCATGTGCAGGCGTAACTTTAAGGCAACCGGTACCAAATTCCATGTCAACATATTCATCCTGAATAACAGGTATTTGCCTTTTTATCAAGGGGATAAAGACCTGTTTTCCTTTCAGGAAAGCAAACCTGGAATCATTTGGATTAATGCAGATTGCAGTATCAGCCATGATTGTTTCTGGCCGGGTTGTGGCTACAATCAAATGATCGGGTTGATCTTCAAGAGGATCTACAATGAAGTATTTTATGTAATATAATTTTTGATTGACTTCTTTTCTAATCACCTCTTCATCCGAAACTGCAGTAAGCCCTTTAGGATCCCAGTTGACCATTCGAATACCTCTGTAAATCCAACCTTTTTTATACAAATGAATGAAGGTATCGATTACTGCAGATGAAAGATCTTCTTCCATCGTGAAGCGGGTTCTATCCCAATCACATGAAGCACCAAGTTTCTCTAATTGCTTTAAAATAATATCCCCATACTTATCTTTCCATTCATATGCATAATTAAGAAATTCCTCCCTGCTGACATCCTTTTTATCAATCCCCTGTTCCTTGAGGTGGGCAACAACTTTTGCCTCCGTAGCGATGGATGCATGATCAGTTCCGGGTACCCAGCAAGCATTTTTTCCCTGCATACGTGCTTTGCGGATCAATACATCCTGAATCGTATTGTTGAGCATATGGCCCATATGTAAAACCCCGGTTACATTGGGCGGCGGAATCACAATGGTGTAGGGTTCTCTCTCGTTTGGTACCGAACGAAAAAATTTCTTTTCAAGCCAATATTTATACCACTTATCCTCAGCCTCTCTGGGATTATACGTCTTAGGAATACTCATTTATTAAAAGTGAAAATCAAGGGACAAAAGTACGTTTTTGAGTAGTATTTATAGACTAACAGCGTTCTGTATTTTAATAAAAATCTGTCTTTTGGTATAAAATCGTTTTAAATTATCGGGTTTTTGAATCAATTTTAGTGAAAAAACAACAGGATTTGAATGTAGATACTCTCAATTTATCTACTTAATCACATTAGACATTGTTTTTTGTTAGGATTTTTTTAATCAAATTCAATTTGACAAATCTAATCCTAATTGAATAATATATTTCTAAGTTTTTGGAAACCAGGGCCTATTGCTCCTGGCTTATTCCAGTCCCGTGTTCTGCCCTATTTTTTTTCTGAAAATTGAATCCTTATCCTAAGATTCAGTAAGGCAAAAAAGATAGGGCTGCCACCCGGGTTTGCCTAACTAGGAGCTGTTTTCCATCGGAATGGACAGTCCGCCAGGATGACCGTTCAATATTTGCAAGGGGTGAGTAACTTATAAAGGAGATTTAAACTATCCATCGCAACTATTGACCAAACTGCAATTCCGGCCTTGAGCCTGAATCCCCTTACTACACCTTTATACTTTTCATCCGATAACAATCGGATCTCGCGATTTCTAGGATCTATGCAACTAATTTCGCATATTTTTTTTCGAAATCTGCCCGAATCTCCTCTCGAAAACTACTGCACTATGCGATAAGAGGCAGGTTTTGCTTTCAAAAATCAAACAATGCGCGTACAGAATATCATGAAATCCTTCATGAGGGTAATTTTAATCATCCATACATCAACCTCAGGTTAATTAATTAAAACCGGTGAGCAGAAAGATTTCTTTCTTGATCAACCATTCGACATTTTTTTGGTTCTTGAGTTTATTTAGTCTTCCTGCTGGTTCAATATCGGTATTCATCATTTTTTTCATTTCAACTTGATATCTGTTACTTTTGCATCCTGTTATACTAACCAAAAAATTATGAAAAAGAATTACATCAAATTAATGCTTTGCGGAGCTTTTAGTATTTTGTCTTTGCAAGGCTTTGCTCAACATGATTCAAAACCCGTAAAAAAGCTTTCATTCATCGATAAATCGGGTATGGATCTTAGCAAAAAACCCGGTGATGATTTCTACAATTATGCAAGTGGCACCTGGATAAAAAATAATCCGGTTCCTCCAAAAGAAACCAGATGGGGAAGTTTCAACTTGCTTCGCGACTTTAATATTAACGCGGTAAAAACAATTCTTGCCGAGTCGGCAAATAATAAAAATGCAGCGCCAGGTTCTGTTGAAAAGCGGCTTGGTGATTTCTATGCTGCCGGGATGGACAGCATCACTATTGAAAAACTTGGATATGGCCCCATCAAAGCTGAGCTTGAAAAATTGAGTCAACTATCAGACATCAAAGGCCTGATAAACTTTGCTGCTGAAATGAGAACCACAGGTGCGGGCTCACCATTTTTCGGATTTTTTGTTGGACAGGATAGAAAATATGTAAAAAATATTGTCCCACAGCTTTCTCAGGGAGGAACAACTCTTCCTGATCGTGATTATTACTTAAAAAGTGATCCAAGAAGTCTAAAAATTCAGGAATCCTATAAAAATTATATTAGCAAACTTTTCACATTAACAGGATCCGGTCTGGCGGTAGCTGAAAAAAATGCAGAAATTATTTTTAACCTGGAAAAAACTCTAGCCGCTGCCCAGATGAGCCGTGTGGAGATGCGTGATCCTTACAAAACCTACAATAAGTTTTCGATTGCAGATCTTAGTAAAACTACTCCAAATTTGAACTGGGAAACACTTTTACCCCTAATGAAGGTAAATGGTCAGGATACGGTTTTAGTAAACTCTCCAAAATTCTTTGCCGAATTAAATAACTTACTGGCTTCTTCTACATTGAACGATTTGAAAATTTACCTTCAGTGGAATGTTCTTAAAAGTGCAGCACCTTACCTGAGTTCTGATTTTGTGAACGCTAATTTTGGTTTTAATCAGGTTCTGACCGGACAAAAAGTACAAACCCCACGCTCGCAACGAATGTCATCATTAACTGATGGCTCTGTTGGCGACCTTTTAGGCCAGATTTATGTTAAAAAGTATTTTAAACCGGAAGCTAAAGAAAGAATGCAGGAACTGGTCAGCAATCTAGTAAAGGCTTATGAAATCAGAATTAAAAATCTGGATTGGATGACCGATGTGACTAAGCAGAAAGCTCTGGATAAGCTATATGCCCTTACCCCGAAGATTGCCTATCCTGACAAATGGAAAAATTATGAAGGTCTGGAAATAAACAGAGCTTCATTTTTTCAAAATCTTAGAAATACAGCTTCCTGGAGTTATACTGAGATGGTGAACCAACTGGGTAAACCTGTGGATAAATCACGCTGGGGAATGACCGCACCCACAGTAAATGCCTATTATAATCCGGTAAATAATGAGATCGTTTTCCCGGCGGGTATTCTCCAATTCCCTTTCTTCGATCCAAATGCGGATGATGCAGTCAATTACGGAGGTATAGGGGCAGTTATTGGCCATGAAATATCCCATGGATTTGATGATTCGGGTAGCCAATATGATAAAGATGGGACTTTACGAAATTGGTGGACAGATGAAGACAGAAGTAAGTTTAAAGTTAAGGCCACGGCCTTGCAAGAACAATTTGATGCTTATACCGTGCTTGATTCTATTCATGTGAATGGGAAACTGACTCTGGGTGAGAATATTGGTGACCTTGGCGGATTAAACGCGGCTTATGAAGCCTTCAAAATGACCAAACAAGGAAAAAGTAACGTAAAAATAGATGGTTTTAACCCGGATCAGCGATTTTTCCTATCCTGGGCACAGGTTTGGAAAGGGAATATCTTGAACGAAACTGCGGCTCAATTGATTGTTACCGACACCCATTCTCCTGGTCCTTACCGGACCATTGGGGCACCAGTTAATATGGATGCCTGGTACCAGGCTTTTGACATCAAACCGGGTGATAAGCTCTACAAAAAACCGGAAGACCGTATCAGAATTTGGTAAGGTTTATAAATTTTTCATAAGCTTAGCAAAAAAGCCCTTTGTTTGACTAATTTCGGACAAAGGGCTTTTTAAATGAATTATATCGACCTGATTTTAGTTACAGTCATCATACTGGCAACTTGGCATGGCTGGCGAAATGGTTTTCTGGCTTTGCTAACTGAAATTGTCATTTGGCTTGGGAGCTTGATCTTGGCCTGGCTTTTTTCAGAACTCATTAACTCCTTGCTGTATAAACTCTTTGATATTTCCATACTTTGGCTCAGACCGCTTTGTATTATTTCTGTTTTGGCTTTTTTCAGCCGATCGATATATTCAAGCATAGATAAAATAATCGGGTTTATCCCCAAGTGGAAGCATGATCAACTCTTGAATAAAATTGGCGGCATGGTACCGGGCTTTTTATCGGGTTTATTTTATGCACTCCTGTTATCCTTATTCTTTCTGATTTACCCTGTTGGGGATGCTACTGAAAAAGCAAAACAAAGCAGCATAGCGGGTATTTTGACCCAAAAACCAGATTGGGCAGGAGAAAAGGCTAATGGGTTTTTGAATAATATCCGCAATACATTTGGAAGAAGTTTAACCATTTTTCCGAATGGAAAAGAAATTATCTCGCTACCATTTAGAGTTAGGGAGCCATACGTTCGAAAAGACCTTGAGATTGAAATGCTTGACATACTTAATGAGGAACGAAAAAGAGTAGGACTTTCAGTTCTTTATTTTGACGAAAATCTGGCTAAAGTGGCCAGAGCGCATTCAAAAGATATGCTAAGAAGAGGATATTTCTCCCATTTTAGTCCGGAAGGAAAAAGCCCATTCGACAGGATTAGAAAAGAAGGTATACCGTTTATAATTGCGGGTGAAAACCTTGCTTTGGCTCAAAATTTAGATTAGCGCATAGTGGTCTAATGGAATCACCCGTTCATCGTGCCAATATTCAACATCGGTTTTTCGGAAGAATTGGAATAGGCATAATGGATGGTGGATACAATGGTCTGATGATCACACAGTTATTTGGTAATTAATATTTATGTCATTGGGGGAGTCAAATTCGTATTCATTTAATAAATTTGATCGTTAATTTTAAGGATTAAAATCAATTTGATCGACATGATCAGTCGATGATGACTTCGGTTTCAAGCAATCTACAAATCAATTCAGCGGTGTCCATGCACAGATATTTACTTATTCTATTTTGCCTTTTCAGCGATGAATTGATTGCACAAATCAAAAATCCTGAATATAAGCAAACACTTGATAGTCTTTACCATCATACCGTTCCTTTGATTACCATTGAAGAGTTTTTAAATCACGAGAAAATCAATTTACATATTCTTGATACCCGTGAAGAAGATGAGTTTAATGTAAGTCACATAAAAAATGCGCGCCAGGTAGGAAATTTTTGGTTTGATATGCGCAAAATTTATGATATCCCGAAAAATGCTACTCTTATCGTGTACTGCTCGGTAGGAATAAGAAGTGAAAAAATAGGCGAAAAGCTGATTTCTGCGGGATATAAAAATGTGTTCAATCTTTATGGCGGGATTTTTGAATGGATAAATCAGGGGCATCCGGTACACAAACAAAGTGGTGTTCAAACTGCTGAAATTCACACTTATAATAAAACCTGGAGTAAATGGGCTGCCCGCGGAACCAAGGTCTTTTAATCACAATGGCGGCCAATTAAGCTCCCCTAGAAAAAGATGGAAAATCTCAGTTTTGTCCTTACATCCGATGGCTCAAGAACCCTCTTCAATGAAGAAGTTGGTGAGCATTATCATTCAAAAAATGGGGCTGTTCAAGAGAGTATACATGTATTTCTGAATACAGGCCTGCGCTATTTTATTGAGAATACCAGGTTTCAGGAAATCAGCATTTTGGAACTTGGGTTTGGTACCGGACTTAATTTTTTGATTAGCGCAGAATATTGTCTAAAAAACAAAATTGCCCTTGATTATACCGGAATTGAAGCCTATCCACTTCGGGAGGAAATGATCGTCGACACCGGTTATGAGTCCTATGTCTCTGAAAATCTATGGAATTCATTTATTTCTCAATATACTCAAGGTCAAAAGACCTCGGTAAGCATTGAAGAATCATGTTTACTGAAAATTGTGCCAAATAAATTACTTGAATTTAATTCTCAGAGACTTTTTGATGTGATATACTTTGATGCTTTTGCAGCGATTCATCAGCCTGAAATGTGGAATCAGGAATCATTGAAACATATTTCCAAATACTTAAAAACAGGTGGAGTGTTTGTTACCTATGCTATCACCGGTGATTTGAAAAGAACCATGAAAGGCTTAGGTTTCACGATAGAAAAAGTACCGGGTGCAGCAGGTAAACGTGAAATGTTACGGGCAATAAAAATGTGAATTTCATCTGATTCCTAATATTATTCCGTCTCAATAAATATCAAAATCAAAATCCTATTTTTGAAGAATCAATCCCATAAAATGGCTGCAAATCCAATTCCACCTTACGCCGATACACCTGCCAAATCTTTTGAACGTTTATTGACGATTATGAATACCCTGCGTGAGCAATGCCCATGGGATAAAAAGCAAACGATGAAAACGCTCAGGCACCTCACTATTGAAGAAACCTATGAACTTTCTGATGCCATCCTTGAGGGGGATATGAATGAGATTAGAAAAGAATTGGGTGATATCATGCTTCATCTTGTATTTTATACACGTATTGCTTCTGAAACAAATGATTTTAACATCACTGACGTTCTCAATGGTATTTGTGATAAACTGATCCACAGACATCCACACATCTATAGTGACGTTCAGGTTAATGATGAAGCAGATGTCAAACACAACTGGGAGCAATTGAAATTAAAAGAGGGAAATAAATCGGTCCTGGAGGGCGTTCCTGCTTCCTTGCCTGCCCTAATTAAGGCTTCCAGAATTCAGGAAAAGGCCAGAGCGGTTGGTTTCGACTGGGAAGAAAAGTCACAGGTTTGGGATAAGGTGGAAGAAGAAATGAGAGAATTCAGGGATGAATTCAATAAAACTGATGACACGATAATTGATAAAGGGAAGGCAGAAGAAGAGTTTGGCGATCTGATTTTTTCTTTGATCAACTATGCTCGTTTCATTGACATCAACCCTGAAGATGCACTTGAAAAAACCAATATGAAATTCATAAAACGATTCCGTTACCTTGAGAACAAGGCGAAAGAGCTTGGCAAAAACCTAAAAGACATGACTTTATCCGAAATGGATCTTTTCTGGAATGAGGCGAAAGCTCAAAAATAAGTTATTCCCTTAGAAAAAGGAGAACGGTTCCTTTCCCCTATATTGGATGAGCGTTCCGGATTTATTGCTATATGGGAAAATTACTGATGCGAATAGAAATCTGTGGCTGATTTACCCGATAATTGTCAGAAATGAATATACTATTTGAATCGAATAGCCTTTAGCGGCGATATTCTTGTGACCAGTAGTGAAGGTAACAACAAGACCACCAAACAAATTAATAAGGTGCCGATATTCAAAAGAATCACATCGGCAAAGTTTAGCTGAACCGGAACAAAATCTATGTAATATGATGCCTGATCCAGGCTAAAGAAATGTGTTTTAGCCTGAAAAAGCCCGAGACCAACACCTAAAATATTACCATATATGAGTCCCCAAATGATTAAATATGCCGCATTACAAAGAAATATCTTTCGAATATGCCAATTAGTGCTACCCAGAGCCTTCAGTAATCCAATCATATTTGTTCGTTCCAAAATCATGATCAGGAAAGCGGAAATCATGTTGATGACAGCAACTGCCAGCATGAGAATCAGTATTACCTGCGTATTCACGTCTAGGAGAGATAACCAATCAAAAATAGTAGGGTAATACTGCTTGATGGTATAAGATTTAAGATTCATACCCAAAGCTTCATAAACTCTGTTCTCAATTGCATCAAGCTGATCGAATTTACTCACCCTTAATTCATAGCCACCTACCTCCTTTTGACTCCAGTTGTTGAGATTTCGGATCAAGTTAATATCTCCAATGACATGTAATTTATCCACTTCATCTACCCCAAGTTCATAAATTCCAACGATTTGAAATTTTCGTTTTCGTAGGGAGTTTTCAATAAAATACATCAAAAAATCATCACCAACCTTCAATTTAAGGCGATCTGCGGTATATTTGGAAATCAAAATTTGTGTTTTTGACTTTAAATTATCCGAAAAATCTATTGGTTGACCACTAATCAGAATCTTCTTGAAATAAGTCCAATTATA
>VGGW01000129.1 GCA_016868395.1 Bacteroidota bacterium
TGCCTGCAGTGCCGGTTATTTTTATGAAACCTGATACTGCCTTACTGAAAGATAATAAAGCATTTTATCATCCCGAATTCTCTGTTGACATTCACCACGAAATTGAACTGGTTTTAAAAATTTCGAAGGAAGGAAAACACATTGCTCAAAAATTTGCATCATCCTATTTTGATGAAATAGGTTTAGGCATCGACTTTACCGCAAGAGATATTCAGCAAAAACACAAGGAAAAAGGGCTTCCATGGGAACTTGCAAAGTCATTCGATCATTCAGCACCGGTCAGCAAGTTTATTCCTAAATCTGAATTTAAAGACCTGAATAATTTAAATCTAAGACTTGATTTGAATGGGAAAACGGTACAGGAAGGGAATACCAAAGACCTTCTTTTTTCTTATGACTACATCATTGCCTTTATTTCGCAATACATAACCTTGAAAAAAGGAGATTTAATATTTACCGGTACCCCTAAAGGCGTTGGTAAAATCAGCATTGGTGATCAACTATGCGGGTATCTTGAGGATCAAAAATTACTCGATTTTTTTGTGCGATAGTAAGCCTTATCCATGCTCAAGTACTTATTCATCTTGTGTTTTGTTAGCTTATTAACATACCAAACCAGAGCCCAGGAGGTATCAAAGTCTGATTATCCACAAAATTATTTTCAGCTTCCTCTAGACCTGGCTCCGATTATTTCAGGCAATTTCGGTGAGATAAGAACGAACCATTTTCATACAGGGCTCGATTTTAAAACCAATCAAAGAGAAGGATATCCGGTTTATGCAAGTGCAGATGGTTTTATTTCTAGAGTACGAGTTCAGATAGGTGGTGGTGGTAATGCCTTGTATATCAGTCATCCAAACGGCTAAACAAGCGTTTATATGCATCTCAGAAATTTCAATGAGCGGATCAGCATGTCATTAAAAGATTATCAATACCGGGTACAAAGGTTTGATGTAGATTTTCCATTGCTCTCAGTTGAAATACCTGTAAAAAAAGGGGAATTAATTGCTTGGTCAGGAAAAACAGGCAGTTCAGGAGGGCCACATCTTCATTTTGAGATCAGAGATACCAAGACAGAAGAACCGATTAATCCCCAGCTTTTTGGAATCAGAATTCCTGATCAGGTTAAACCTGTAATCACAGGATTATATGTATATCATTTGAATGGAAAGCCTTTCAGTGAACACACACCCAAACAAGTATTTTCGGTGATAGGTGGCGCCGGAGATTATCGTCTGAATGCAGGAACTATCCTCAATATTGGTGGAGAATCTGGCTTAGGCATCGAATGTTCCGACAAGAACTCTGCCTCTGAAAATACCAATGGACCCTATTCAATTGAACTTCTGATCGAAAATACCAGCATTTACTCTTCAATTTGGGAAAAATTATCGTTTGAAAAATCACGAGGGATAAACTCCCATATTGATTATCCTTCACTCATGGCCACTGGTAAAAGGATTCATAAAAGTTTCCTTGAACCGGGAAATTCCCTGGGTATTTATAAAAACGTTTTGAACGATGGCCTATTAAATTTTTCCGATCAAATTATTCGAAATGCCAAATACATTGTGAAGGATATTGCCGGAAATCAAAGTGTTGTCAATTTCAAAATAAAGTTCAATGCCGGGTCGACAAAATCTTTAAAAACAATTATTGGCAGAAATTTAAAATTCAATCAGATTAACGAGGTAGACACTGGTGGAATGAAACTTAACATACCCTTAAATACGCTTTTTAGCGACCTCAATTTTGTCTATAAACAAGATCTAAGACCATTGGGTGGCTTTTCTCCAGTGCATCATATTCATAACCGGATGATTCCATTAAATGGGCCGATAAGTTTATCGATCAAGGCCGATGAAAATCTTACTCCTGAATTACAAAGTAAAGCCCTTTTGGTGAATAGCCTTAAAAAAGCACAAGAAGGAAGTTTTGAGAATGGCTATGTCAGAGCAGAAATCCTAAATTTTGACCGCTATTACATTTTGGTAGATACAATAGCCCCCAGAATTACGCCTATAAACATAAACAACGGAGCATCAATGCTCAACTCCTCCAGAATTTTATTCAAGATTTCTGATAATCTTTCCGGAATAAAGACCTTTGATGCCATAATGAATAGGAAATGGGTTCTGATGGAATACGACCCAAAATCGGGTTCTTTGTGGCATCGCTTTGACGACTTTACCCAAAAAGGTAGAAACGATTTTACCCTGACCGTGGTAGATAAAAAAGATAACTAAACAACCTACAGAGCTTTTTTCTATCGATAAGCAGAATTATTAATTTCCGATTATATATTTTATTAATTTTAGGTCCTAATTCAGAACAAGAATGATCGAACTTAAAGAGGGGCAAAAAGCACCAGTATTCACAGCAAAGGACCAAAATGGAAAGGAAATAAGCTTGAGTGATTTTTCGGGCAAGGAACTGATACTATATTTTTATCCCAAGGATAACACCCCTGGCTGTACTGCCGAGGCATGTAGTTTTAGAGATAATTATCAATCTCTCCAGAATCAGGGTTTTGCAGTATTAGGGGTGAGCACAGATGATGAAAAATCTCATCAAAAGTTTATTTCGAAATATACTTTGCCATTCTCTCTAATTGCTGATACGGAAAAAGAAATTGTGGAAGCATATGGGGTTTGGGTTGAAAAAAGTATGTATGGTAAAAAATATATGGGTGTTGCCAGAAAGACATTTATCATTGATAAAAATGGCATAATTCGTAAAATAATTGACAAGGTTGACACTAATAACTCCTCCGAACAAGTTTTGAATTCTATTAAATGAGGTTTTTATCAGTTTAATATTTTACCTCATAGCCTGATTATTTGAATAAACTCTCTTCAAAGGAAAAGGCTCTTATGCATAGCTATCAAGAAAAAATTATGACTCCAGATATCGATAAATTAAAAAAAATTGCATCACAAGTTCGACGTGATATTCTAAGGATGGTTCATGCCTGCCAATCCGGTCATCCGGGTGGATCTTTAGGCTGTACCGACTATTTAGTAGCCCTTTATTTTCATACCTTGAAACATACGACCCATTTTGAAATGGACGGGCAGGGGGAGGATTTATTTTTTCTTTCAAATGGGCATATTTCACCTGTTTGGTATAGCGTTTTAGCGCGTTCCGGATATTTTGATGTGGCTGAACTTGCAACTTTCAGAAAAATAAACACCCGTCTTCAGGGGCATCCAACAACCCATGAAAAATTACCGGGAGTACGGGTTGCTTCAGGATCATTAGGACAGGGGATGTCGGTTGCCATTGGCGCTGCCATTGCTAAAAAGTTAAACAATGACAACAGAATAGTTTTCTCACTTCATGGAGATGGAGAACTTCAGGAAGGTCAAACATGGGAAGCGGCAATGTATGCTAGTCATAATAAAATAGATAATTTAATATCAACCATTGATGTCAATGGTCAGCAAATTGATGGACCTACTGAAACCATTCTGTCCTTAGGAAATTTAAGGGCCAAGTGGGAATCATTTGGCTGGGAAGTACTTGAAATGAGCGGAAATGATATGGCTGATGTGGTTCGTGTCTTAGATCTTGCCATCAGCAAAACTTTTAAAGGAAAACCGATTATGATTCTGATGCAAACCATGATGGGCAATGGAGTAGATTTCATGATGCACACTCATAAATGGCATGGCTCGGCTCCTAACGATGAGCAACTCGCACTTGCTTTAGGTCAATTGGAAGAGACTTTGGGTGATTATTAAGGATTCGCATTGAAAACACTATTAAATTAATTTCGCCTGCTTAATTCAGGCTATTTGCCTTTTATATGAAGAAATACACATACTCTGAAAAAAAAGATACCCGTTCAGGCTTTGGAGCCGGATTGCTGGAAGTCGGCAGGAAGAATGATAAAGTAGTCGCTTTATGTGCAGATTTAATCGGCTCATTAAAAATGGATGCCTTTATCAAAGAATTTCCTGAACGCTTTTTTCAGATTGGAATTGCAGAAGCCAATATGATGGGAATTGCCGCAGGTCTGACTATCGGTGGTAAAATTCCTTACACCGGTACTTTTGCTAATTTTTCAACCGGTCGAGTCTACGACCAAATCAGACAGTCGATTGCCTATTCAGATAAGAATGTAAAAATTTGTGCTTCTCATGCCGGACTAACACTTGGTGAGGATGGTGCAACCCATCAGATACTTGAAGACATCGGCATGATGAAAATGCTTCCAGGAATGGTGGTTATAAACCCCTGTGATTATAACCAAACAAAAGCTGCAACCATTGCTATTGCTGAGCATCATGGACCGGTTTATTTGAGATTTGGAAGACCTTCAGTACCTGTTTTTACTGATCCTGATCAAAAATTTGAAATCGGCAAAGTATGGATGGTCAATGAAGGTAGTGATGTTAGTATTTTCGCTACCGGCCATTTAGTGTGGAAAGCCATAGAAGCTGGCGAAAGGCTGGCCGAGCTTGGCATCCATGCTGAAATAATTAATATTCATACCATTAAACCTTTAGATGAAGAAGCAGTCTTAAAATCAGTTAGCAAAACCGGGTGTGTAGTAACTGCAGAGGAACATAGTCGTTATGGTGGTTTAGGTGACAGTATTGCGCAGTTATTGACAAGAAAAAATCCTGTACCGCAGGAGTTTGTCGCGGTTAACGATAGTTTCGGAGAAAGTGGCACCCCGGATCAATTAATGAAAAAATACGGTTTGGATACGGAAGATATTATCAATGCGGTGAATCGTGTAATTAAAAGGAAGTAATCGACCTTTTCATCGGAATCCAAGCCAAAAGAACTGTATGCAGGTAGAGGATTTCGAAATCTTAGAAAAATTTTCCCGGGAAAGTACCCGTCAGGAAGCCTTTAACTTGCTAATAAACAAGTATCAGCAAAAAATTTACTGGCATATTCGAAGGCTGGTTATAGATCACGATGATACTGATGATTTAGTACAGGATGTGTTCATCAAAGTTTGGAAGAACTTACCAAATTTCAGAAAGGACTCCCAGCTGTTCACTTGGATCTATCGCATTGCCACAAATGAAAGCATTACTTTTCTGAACAAAAAAAAATTGAAGAATAATATATCTTTGAATGATTCTGGAGGTCGCACATTAGCTGAAAGCCTTGCTGATAGTCCGTATTTCGATGGCGATAAAGCTCAAATGAAGCTTCAAAAAGCTTTATTAACACTTCCCGATAAACAGAGGCTGGTGTTTAACATGAAATATTTTGAGGATTTAAAATACGAAGAGATTTCCGAGATTTTGGGAACGAGTGTTGGAGCTTTAAAGGCATCCTTTCATATTGCAGTAAAGAAAATTGAACAGATTTTATCACATTCAGATTAAACCTTTTTGCAAAGGGTTTATCAAAGGATTATTAAACAATAATGATTTAGCCAAAACCCGCAGGGATATGATTATCAGATCATGATGGCTTCATCAGCATTAAAAAACGATAATTAGATAGATGAAAACAAAAAATTCAGATCAGGATTGGTTAAAGGATGCTCCGACACTTGCTAAAATAAGCAAAGAGAACCCTTTTACCGTACCATATGCCTATTTTGAATCTTTGAATGATGATCTAAAGACTTTAGCTACACTCCAAAGTTTGCCATTAAAAAATGAAGAAGATTATCCATTCCCTCTTCATTACTTTAAACACTTACCAGAGAGGATTAACGATCGATCTGCAATTGAAGCCACTAGGAATTTATCTCCTGAAACAGGATTTCAAGTACCCGATATCTATTTTGATAGTCTCCCAGAGCGCATAAAGTGCAGAATTGAGAGGGGAAAAGAAATCCCTAGTGATTAAAAAAAGAATACCATCCTGGATTCCTTATTCTGCCGCGGCAAGTATTCTATTAGTATTGGGTTTATCCATTTATTTTAACTCATCGGGCTACGTCTTTAATAAACAATTATCAAGTGTGCCCGATCATGAAATCATTAATTACTTGCAGATCCACAGTACAGTAAATGACAACCAATACCTAATTGAACATATCACTGAAGACGGATTGCAGCAGGTTTCCATCAACCTAAGCGCAGAGGATATTGAACATTATATAAACAGCACCTCATTATGAAAGCATTTGTCAATAAGGGGATTTTAGGAGTAATCATGTGCCTGATTATGAACAGCATAGCAGTAGCCCAGGATCGACGAGAACATTATCAGCGAATTGAGGCAATTAAAGTTGCCTTTATAACCAAAAAACTAGATCTGTCTACTGAAGAAGCTCAAAAATTCTGGCCGGTATACAATGAATACCAAAAAGAACTGATGGAGCTGATGAAGAAAAGAAGAGAAGCAAGGCAAAAAACTGAAATTTCCCCTAATGACAAAATTAATGCCGATTTAGCTTATGAAAGTAAGATGCTTGATTTGAAAAAAAAGTACAAAAAGCTTTACCTGAAGGCTATTCCTGCTGATAAAGTTTTACTTTTATATCAGGCTGAACGGGAATTCAGGGAACATTTAATCAAACAATTAAATCATAGGAGAAGGGAAAAATAGACCTTAGCTCCACCGCACCGCAATCAAAGCCAAATGCACAGCCTTTCAAAGGGGGAATTTGATGCCTCGAGATATGGTCTCAACAAATAAATCTTTACCACCAGATTTTTTCTATCTATCTAATCTTTAGCCTGCCTTTTATTTATGTATTTTTGGTCATGCTTAGCCCGCGTCAACTATTCCTCCTGAATACCGCTCAAACCTCTCCATTCCCGCGTTTACTTGAAATTGAGAAGGCTGAAGGTATGTATCTTTACGATTATTCGGGGAAGCGGTACATGGATTTGGTTTCGGGATTTGCTGTCAGTAACATTGGCCATCGACATCCCCGAGTTGTACAGGCCATTAAAAATCAAGCAGACCGATACCTTCACCTCACTGTGTATGGGGAGTTTGTTCAATCTCCCCAGGTTAAATTTGCCGAAAAACTTTGCTCCATTATTCCACGGCCTTTGAGTTCTGTTTATTTCGTTAATTCCGGTGCGGAAGCTACTGAAGGAGCCATGAAACTTGCCAAGCGATTTACCGGCCGATCTGACCTAGTCGCCTGTATTAATTCCTACCATGGCAGCACACATGGAGCATTGAGTGTTATGGGAAATGAATATTACAAGCAAGCTTATCGTCCTTTGCTACCCGGTATCCGATTTATTCAGTTCAATCGCTTGGAAGACCTGGAGCAGATCAACACAGAAACTGCGGCGATAATTATGGAGACCATTCAAGGTGAAGCGGGCGTTCGCACACCTGATCTTGAATACATGCAAGCTTTACGCAAACGTTGCGATGAAACCGGCACCCTATTGATTCTGGATGAAATTCAAACGGGATTTGGCCGTACCGGTAAACTTTTTGCTTTTGAGCACTACCAGATTCAACCCGATATTCTTTTACTGGCTAAAGGTATGGGTGGTGGAATGCCTATTGGCGCTTTTATTTCGAGCATTGAAATTATGTCGGTTTTAAAAGAAAACCCTATTCTGGGGCATATTACTACTTTTGGAGGACATCCGCTTAGCTGTGCCGCCGGACTTGCGAATCTGGAGGTCATCTTAGAGGAAAACCTCTTTAAGGACGTTGATTTAAAGGAATCATTTTTCAGAAAGCACCTTCAACATCCTGAAATCAAAGAAATAAGAGGAAAGGGTTTGATGCTGAGCATACAGTTAAGCAATTTTGCCCAGGTAGAATACGTCAGTAATTACTGTTCAGAAAAGGGAGTCATTATCGATTGGTTTTTACATTGCGATCATGCCATGCGAATTGCTCCACCATTGATCATTTCAGAAGCAGAGATTAAGTCAGCCTGCCAAATTATTATTGAGGCGCTTGACTCATGGACAAAAAAGCTGCAATAATCTATCGAGGTACAATGTCATTTTAAAGCCGTACCTTCGCCTGCAGTAAAAAATTGCTGATACTTTCAACAGCAATGTAAAATCATTACATGTTATTCGAAGAATTAAATATCATTGAGCCTATTTTGAAGGCTTTAAAAACAGAAGGTTATACCGCCCCTACCCCAATTCAGGAACAAGCTATACCAATCATTCTAGAACGCAAAGATCTTTTGGGATGTGCTCAAACCGGCACCGGTAAAACCGCCGCTTTCGCCATACCAATCATTCAAATCCTAGAGGGTGGTA
>VGGW01000130.1 GCA_016868395.1 Bacteroidota bacterium
AAGCATGGCAATTCCAACGCAGAAGCAGGTACGTCGAGTTTAATCTGGTTTATGATGCCGGCACTAAATTTGGTCTGGAGACTAATGGAAGAATAGAGTCAATCTTGATGAGTCTGCCACCTCAGGCAAACTGGGTTTATGATTTTAGAGCAAATTCAGGTTCTGAGGAAGAAAATACATTGAAACTACTAAGAAAGGGTATCCACTGGATTCCTTGATAATTAATAAATGATGAAACAAGCCCATTATTTTTCACTTCTTTTATTGATTCTGGTTGTCATTTCATCATGTAGTAAGGGGCCATTGAAGGGAACCTGGCAATATAACGGTGGAGTTTATAACGGCAAGGTTCAATACGCTTCAACTGAATTTCAAATGCAGCGGATCTATACTCATGATGATTATGAAGCATACCTCTTGGAAGGTAATAACCCACCAAACTTATACAATTCCGGAATTTATGAAATCAAAGGCGATACGCTCTTGATCACAAGTAAATACAGTAGTCGTCCATCTCAAAATACTGATGTAACAATTGCCTATAAATTTGTAATTGATAAGGATAAACTCACAATCAAGGGCGTTCTGCCAAACGGGATGCTTGTAGAGGAATATTGGAAAAAGGTAAAATAAACAGGCATTTCCCTTTCTTTTTATTAACATTGTACTGTAATATTACTATGAAATACATTTATGTTTAAATTTTATTTCATAAATTTAAACAATGAATGTATTTTCAATATCTCAATTATCCCAATTTTCAGGGATCAAGCCTCACACGATTAGAATATGGGAGCAAAGATACAATGCTCTTGAGCCCATACGGTCTGAGGGAAACACAAGATATTATGATGGTAAACAGTTAAGGCGACTCTTAAATATTGTTAGTTTAATGGAAAAGGGTTTTAAAGTTTCTCAGTTGTGCGCAATGACTGATGAAAAATTGAATTCTTTAATTCTTGATCCAGATTCATCTTTCGATGGCGATAGCGCAGATTATTTTATAAACCAGATAATTGCTGCAGGTATGGCCTTTGATAGTGTTCATTTTGAGCATATTTTCTCCCTTAGTATTTCAGTTTATGGTTTGAAGGATACCTACAAAAAAGTAATCCATCCCGTAATGAAAAGAATAGGGTTGATGTGGGCCACCGATGTTATGCCAGCTGCAAATGAACATTTCATCTGCAATTTGTTTCATCAGAAAATATCATCAGCCATAGACAGTTTGCCCTTACCCGATCTTTCAAAGGAATCCTGGTTGCTTTTATTACCTGAAAATGATTTTCATGAACTCCCACTCTTATACGCCAGTCTACTAATCAGACTTTCAGGTCGTAGAGTAATTTACCTTGGAAGTAATGTGCCTTTGATTTCCTTAAAGTCAACATTGGAAGATACTCTGCCGGATAACCTCTTAATGTTCTTAATTCATTTTGATTATCCAGAACGTATAGAAAAGGATATTGAAAAAATAAATGCTTCATTTTTTGGAAAAAAAATATATTTAGCCGGTAATCATAGATTAATTTCAAGTATAAAATTCCCTGAAAATGTTGTATATCTTCAATCTACTGATGATATTGAAGATGTTCTTGGTTTAAATAAAGACATAATGCAAAAAGCAATAAAGTAATGGCCAAAATCATAGTCATAGGTTCAGGATTTTCAGGATTAAGTGCTGCAACTTACTTATCCGCCGAAGGTCATGAGGTTCATGTCTTTGAAAAAAATTCTGAACCGGGCGGGCGGGCAAGACAACTAAACGACAAGGGCTATGTTTTTGACATGGGCCCGAGCTGGTATTGGATGCCAGATGTTTTTGAAAAGTTTTTCGCTGATTTTGGATATCACGTTTCTGATTTTTATAAATTGAGTTTACTTAATCCCTCTTTTGATATCGTCTTTCCTAAATCGGAGGTGATGAGTGTTCCGGAAAATTATACAGATTTATCGAATTTGTTTGAGTCAATAGAAAAAGGAAGCGCCATGCAACTCGATAAATTTATGGATGAGGCTCAGTTTAAGTATGAAACGGGTATGGGGAGTCTGGTTTACAAGCCGGGCTTGTCATTGTTGGAGTTTGCAGATTTAGATTTAATCAAAGGAGCTTTTCGTCTTCAGGTTTTTACTTCTTTTAGAAAACATGTAAGGAAATTTTTTAAAGATCCTAAACTTATTGCACTCATGGAGTTTCCGGTACTTTTTTTAGGTGCCATGCCTCAAGATACTCCTGCCCTGTATAGTTTAATGAATTATGCTGGACTGAAACTTGGTACATGGTACCCTGAGGGCGGATTTGGAAAAGTAATAGAAGGATTTGCTTCCGTCGCCAAATTGAAAGGTGCAAAGATTCATTTTAATGCAGCTGTTGAGAAAATAACAATCGAAAATAATTTGGCAAGTGGAGTAATTGTTGATGGTCACCATATCCCTTGTGATGCACTCATTGCCTCTGCTGATTATCATCACGTTGAAAGTAGCTTACTGGATGAGAAATATAGAAACTATAAAGAAAGTTATTGGAAAAAAAAGGTTTTCGCTCCCTCATGCCTTATTTTTTATATCGGACTGAACAGGACAATAGATGGACTTAGGCATCATACACTTTTCTTTGATGAGGATTTGGAAAAACATGCTATTGAAATTTATAAAGAGCCTCAATGGCCCGCAAAACCCTTGTTTTATGTTTGTTGTCCTTCCAAAACAGATGATATGATCGCTCCAAAGGGCAAGGAAAATTTGTTTCTTTTGATGCCACTTGCCCCCGGACTTGAAGATACTCAAGAGTTGCGGGAAAAATACTTTAACTTAATGATCACAAGGTTAAATAAGCATGTTCAAGAAGATATTGGCTCCTTGATTGATTATAAAAAATCATATTGTACCCATGATTTTATCAATGATTACCATGCCTATAAGGGCAATGCCTATGGACTTGCTAATACGCTTTTACAAACTGCAAACCTTAAACCAAGCATCAAGAATAAAAAGATTAAAAACTTATTTTACACAGGGCAACTAACAGTTCCGGGCCCCGGAGTTCCACCATCAATCATTTCCGGTAAGGTATCGGCCGCACAACTGATTACCTATTTAAACTCTATCTAAATGAAAGCTTTATATGATAATCTTTCCGTTAAAATAAGCAAAATTACCACCCGTGCCTACAGCACCAGTTTTTCACTGGGTATTTATAGCCTCAATTATAGTCTTAGAGATGCTATCTATTCAATCTATGGCTTTGTGCGTCTCGCTGATGAAATTGTAGATAGCTTTGAGGGATATGATAAAAAACTCTTGCTTTCGAAATTTAAGGTGGAAACCTATGAAGCCATTGAAAATGGGATTTCGCTGAATCCAATTCTTAATTCATTCCAAAACACTGTAAATGAGTATAAAATTGGGCTGGATTTGGTTGAAACCTTTCTTCGAAGTATGGAAATGGACTTGGAAAAGGTGGATTATACAAAAGAAAAATATCAACAATATATTTTGGGATCGGCAGAAGTGGTTGGTTTAATGTGTCTTCATGTATTTACAGGTGGTGATCAGAAAAAATTTCATGAATTAAAACCATATGCGATGAAGCTTGGTTCTGCTTTTCAAAAAGTAAACTTCCTGCGGGATCTAAAAGATGATTATCTGATATTAGGCCGAACCTATTTTCCAGAAGTTGATATTTCAGAGTTTAATTTAGATGCAAAAAAACTAATTGAAGAAGATATTGATGATGATTTTAAAATGGCACTCAAAGGAATTAAGTTACTCCCCGGTACTTCAAGGGGCGGAGTTTATATTGCTTATGTCTATTATAAATCATTGTTTAACAAAATCAAAAAGCTCCCACCTCAGAAAATTCTAACCGAAAGGGTAAGGATCAATAATGGCATAAAACTTGGAATATTGATCGTCTGTATGGTGAAAAATAAATTAAATTGGGTATGAAGTTTTCGCTTATATGCTTTTTAGTTTTCCAAGTTCAAGCAAGCAAAACGCCGGATATTGAAGTTGAAGACATCAGGCTTTTGTTTCATCAAGCAGGTTCCTCACAAAAAGTATGTATGGAACTTATAAAAAAATTAGAGCCATTCAATGAAAGAAATAACCCTTTATTTCTGGGTTATAAAGCAAGTGCTACGATGATGATGGCTAAGCATGTAATTAATCCTTTCAGTAAGTTGCAGTATTTCAAAAAGGGTAAACTAATGTTAGAAAAGGCTATAGAACTCGATCTACGAAATATTGAATTGAGATTCTTACGATACACCATTCAAACCAATATACCAGCTTTTTTAAATTATGGTTCTAAACAAGAATCTGACCGTTTGTTTCTGAGTAATTCTATTTCCGAGATTAAGGATCAAAAGCTTAAGAAAATAATTAGTTCCTACCTTAAAACCGTTAAATCATCCCATTTATGATTGAAACCTTTGAAGGAGCCGATGACTTAGTTATTCTTGTAGATGATTTTGATCATGAGATAGGATTTCAAGATAAACTATCAGTTCATCAACAAGGGCTTTTACATAGAGCATTTTCAGTATTTGTATTTAATTCCAATAAGCAGCTTATCTTGCAACAGAGATCAGATAATAAATATCATTCTCCTGGCTTGTGGACTAATACCTGCTGTAGTCACCCTAAACCTCAAGAGAATACGCAAGAAGCTTGTAGCCGTCGATTGATGGAGGAAATGGGTATGAGCTGTGAACTTAATTTTTGTTTCAGTTTTGTGTATCAATGTACATTTTCGAATGGTTTAACAGAACATGAGATTGATCACATTTATATTGGGTTTTCGGACGATTCACCCAAAATCAACCCAAAAGAAGTAAAAGATTGGAAATATATATCCCTTCCTGACTTGGAAAAAGAAATTGAATTGAATCCCGAAAAATTTACCGAATGGCTCAAAATTTGCTTTTCTAACCTGACTGAGTATTGCAAATCAAAACACTTCAAATTATGATCTATAAGTACCATACGGAACACCTTTTACCAGTAACACTTGAACAGGCCTGGGAATTCTTTTCTTCTGCAAAAAATTTGGCTTTAATCACACCACCTGAAATGGAGTTTAAAATATTAACCCAACTTGAAGATAAAGAAATTTATGAAGGATTAATGATTGATTATACCGTAAAACCGATTCTTGGAATTCCCCTACATTGGCAAACTGAGATTACTAAAGTGAACAAGCCAAATAGTTTTTCAGACAAACAAGTTAAGGGGCCCTATAAAATTTGGGATCATACACATACTTTTATTCAAAAGGAAAATGGAATTTTGATGCAAGATGACATCAAATATCAATTACCGCTTGGAATTTTAGGACAGCTTGCTCATGCCTTATTTGTTGAAAAAAAGGTAAGAGAAATTTTTCAGTATCGCGAAAAAGCCCTTAATAATATATTCGGAGTAAAGGAACTTAATAAATTATAATTGATTTAAACCTCCGTGTTTTTATCCGAAATTAAAAATAGATTCGTGTTATGACTTCAGAAATAAACCTGAAAAAAAATATATTAATAACCGGGGCGAGTGGATTAATTGGTAGCCGATTGATAAAAATCTTGGTGGAAAAGGGGCATGGGATTTCGGTATTGTCTAGACAATCCAAGAATTTTAACGACCTTAAGTCGTATACCTGGGATGTAGAAAAGCAATTACTTGATCTGAATGCGTTTGATGGAATCGATACCATAATTCACCTTGCCGGAGCCGGAATTGCAGATAAAAGATGGACACAAAAACGTAAACAAGAATTAGTGGATAGCAGAATTAAATCAACTCAGTTACTTTACAAAACAATCAAATCCCTAAATGCACCAGTTAAAAACTTTATATCTGCCTCAGCAGTAGGCTATTATGGTAATCGAAACGATGAAATACTTTATGAAGATAGTGCTACTGGAACAGGTTTTTTAGCGGATTGCTGCAAACAGTGGGAGCAAGCAGTAGATGAAGGATTAAATCTAGGTATTCGAGTTGTTAAGCTAAGAATAGGATTGGTGCTTTCAAAGCAGGGTGGTGCCCTATCGGAACTTGCAAAACCAGTAAATTTCTTTGTTGGTGCCGCTTTGGGCTCCGGTAAACAATGGATGCCTTGGATACACATCAATGACTTATTATCTATTTTTGAAAAGGCTGTAGAAGATTCTAAATACTCAGGTACTTTTAATGCCAATTCCCCCTTTCCTGTAACTAATTATGAATTCACAAAAATACTTTCAAAAAAGCTTTTCAGACCACTTTGGCCTGTCAATGTTCCGGAATTTATTCTCAAAGCCATGCTTGGTGAAATGAGTTCTGTAGTTTTGAATAGTAATAGAACATCTTCACAGAAACTTTTAGACATGGGATTTCGTTTTCGTTACCAAGCACTTGAATCTGCTTTATCTGAAATCTATTCTCATTAACTTTAAATTGCCTTAAAAATGAGAAAAGAGATAAGTATCTGCTGGTTTAGAAGGGATTTGCGATTGAATGATCATGCAGCTCTTTATCATGCATTAAGAAGTGATTATCCCGTCTTACCACTGTTTATTTTTGATCCTCAGATCATAGACAAACTTGATGATGCTGATGACAAGAGAATTAATTTCATCTACGAACGGCTTCAAAATTTAAATTCAAAACTTATTCAAAAAGGCTCCTCCATTTTGGTCATGCATGATCAGGTTATAACTGCTTTTGATAAACTAAATGATCAATATATTATAAAGGAGGTTTTTACTAACCATGATTATGAACCTTATGCGATAAATAGAGATCTTGAGATTGGAAAATTCTTAACAGAAAAAGGAATTTTATTTCACACGTTTAAGGATCAAGTGATCTTTGAGAAGGCAGAAATTATGAAAGCGGATGGTAGCCCTTACACGGTTTTTACTCCTTATTCAAGACGTTGGAAAGAACTCTTTTCCAAACAAAGCATTCCGGAATACCCATCAGAGAACTATTTGACCAAATGTCTGCAAACTCAAGCATTTAAGCTTCCTGAACTTTCAGAGATTGGTTTTAAACAGATAAATTTAAATTTTGAGGAATTTAATATATCCGAAGCCTTAATAAAAAATTATCATGAAACCCGAAATCTACCTTCAGTAAACGGAACAAGTCTGGTTAGTACGTATTTGCGATTTGGGACAATCAGTATTCGTGATTTGGTGAAATTAGGATTTCGATGGAATGAACAGTGGTTAAATGAATTAATATGGAGAGAATTTTTCATGATGATTTTATATCATTTTCCTCATGTAATTAACCACAGCTTTAAGAGAAAGTATGATAAAATACAATGGAGAAATAATGAAGAGGAATTCGAATCATGGTGTAGGGGAGAAACAGGGTATCCAATTGTGGATGCCGGAATGAGACAGTTAAATGAAACCGGACTTATGCATAATCGGGTTCGAATGATTACAGCAAGTTTTCTTTGTAAACATTTATTGATCGATTGGAGATGGGGGGAGGCTTATTTTGCTCGTAAACTTCTTGATTTTGAGCTTTCTTCAAACAATGGCAATTGGCAGTGGGCCTCGGGCAGTGGTTGTGATTCTGCCCCATATTTTAGGATATTTAACCCTACGGCACAAACATTGAAGTTTGATCCCAAATTAATTTATATAAAGACCTGGATTCCAAATTTCAAGGTGGATTACTTACCCCAGATCGTTCAGCATGAGTTTGCCAGGAAACGTGCGCTTGAAGTTTATAAGCACGCACTAAATCAATTGTATAGTTAGTTTTTAACTCAATTCTACCTCTCAAGGGCATTCTAATTTCTTAAAAAGTTTATGTACCATTGGATATTAAGTATTGCTTATTATTCTGCAAGAAAGTCTAATATTTTTTGCTGCAAAGTCCAGTTTAAACCATGAAATTTATTAACTTCGCAATACCGAAAAACTGGTCTGTTTTCCTGGCGAATTAGTGTTGTTAAAATATTTAAATTAAATAATCAGAACTTAATTAGAACATGGCTGAAAATACAGAAAGCGATAATTTAGTGCCGCAAAACGATAGAATAATTCCAATAAACTTAGAAGAAGAAATGAAGTCTGCCTACATCGATTATTCGATGTCTGTTATTGTTTCTCGTGCCTTGCCGGATGTTCGTGATGGGTTAAAACCGGTTCATAGACGTGTTCTTTATGGGAT
>VGGW01000131.1 GCA_016868395.1 Bacteroidota bacterium
GAAATTTATTCAATGTTTGTTTGGGACTAATTTTTGTTAAAGGTTTATTCGGAATAGCTCCAATGGGTGTCAGCGGGGTGGGTTGGAGCACTTTAATTGATCGTTTCATTATGGCCTTTGTTATGGGTATTTATATTTTAAAATCTGCCTATTTCAAGGATTATGTAAAAGGGTTTAACTATTATTCGATTGACAAGTTAAGATTTGTGAAAATCCTCAAAATTGGAGCGCCGGTTGCCCTTCAATACACCTTTGAAGTAACCGCATTTAGTGCTTCCGCACTTTTGATAGGCAGTATCGGGGCGGTTGAACAAGCTGCACATTTAGTGGCAATTAATTTGTCAGCTATAACTTATATGATGGCGAGTGGGATAGCTTCTGCCGCAACCATTAAAACCGGGAATAACTATGGCAAGGAAGATTTTATGAATTTAAGGCTTTCGGCCATATCAAGTTTCCATATAGTATTAATTTTCATGTCTTTTTGCGCCTTATTATTTGCAGTCCTCAATAATTATTTACCCTGGATCTATACTTCTGATGTATCCGTTATCAATATTGCTGCACAACTTCTGATCATTGCTGCGTTTTTTCAATTATTTGATGGAACTCAAATAGTAGGTTTAGGAATATTAAGAGGTATTGGTGACGTAAACATACCTACTTTGATCACCTTTGTGGCATATTGGCTCATTGGAATACCTTCGGGATATTATCTAGGTATAGTGCTGGGCTTGGGAGCAAATGGAATTTGGTATGGATTGACTTTAGGATTACTGGTTTCGGCAACTTTACTTTTTTCTAGATTCCACTATTTTTCTAAAACGCTGGTAAGGCAAACTCAATGATAATTGAGACCATCGCCAAGCTGATTTTATAAAAATTATATGATTTCAAATTTTCTCATCGCATAATTCTCATAAAAACCTGATATTCTTGTATCAGTTCAGATTATCATTTCTGATTTCAATAAATTTATAAGGATAACCTGTTCCTGTTCTTGAAATTAAAATAATATATATTATTGTAAATCAATACTTTAAATTACTTTATATTTAGTAAATATTTATAATCAATCAAAAGTAAAGATCATAAGCAATCCTATAAGTATTACAGTGAGCCTCAATGATATCTGAAATTTTAGGTGAATATCCGCCCCCCATACTAATTTGTACCGGTATTTTCAGATTTCGACATTGCTCTAAAACGATGAAATCTCTTTCTTTACATCCGGATATCGTAAGATTAAGCTTACCCAATTTATCAGTTTCTAAAACATCCACTCCTGCCAAATAGAATATAAAATTGGGCTCAAAAGATTCAAGTATAAAATTTAGGTTTTTTTTAAGCAATGAAAGGTACTCCATGTCACCTGTTCCATCATTTAAACCAATATCCAGGTCTGACTGTTCTTTTCTAAATGGAAAGTTCTTCTCTCCGTGCATCGAAAAAGTAAAAACTCTCTGATCATCCCTAAATATCTCTGCTGTGCCATTCCCCTGATGAACATCCAGATCAATTATTAAAATACGATTAGCTAAATTATTGTATAATAAATAATTAGCTGATATCGCCTGATCATTTAATAAACAAAAACCTTCAGCCCAGTTGGAACCCGCATGATGCGTACCCCCGGCCACATTAAAGGCAATTCCATGATTTAAGGCATGAAGACCTCCAAGAACAGTACCCTGAGCAATTCTGCATTCCCGCTGAATTAACTCTGCTGATAGGGGAAAACCAGACCGACGTATTTCTGATTCACTCAGACTCAAATCTCTTAACCTTTCCCAATAACTTTTATTATGGGTCAGTAAAATCAGTTCTTCATCGATCATTTCAGGTGAAATAAGCGAGTGTTTAGTAATCAAACCTTCATGAATTAATTGTTCTGGGATGAGTTCATACTTTATCATCGGGAATCTGTGTGATTCTGGTAATGGATGAACATAAACAGGGTCGAAGGCTAGAAAAAGCAAAGTTTAGGCTATAAAGATGATAGTGACCTCAAATTTTGTTTTTTGAATATTCTGACAATTAAGCAGACTGAAATAAGCGCAGATGCAGTAAATGCCGCATAGATTACATCTTCATAGATAATGGGGTCCACTCCTTTACGTTTCAAAATGATACCATATAAGGCCCAAAGGACAACCAATCCGAATGGTATATTACTCCTCACAAAAACCATAAATAAGGTTAGAAGAGTGGCAAGAGCAATCAATATAATTACCCAATAACTTTCCGAAATTCCAAATCCATTCCAGCCTGTTGATTTTAACCAGGCACTAATATTCGCCAGAGTTGCAATACAAATCCATGCAAAATAAATACTCAATGGGTAGTGGGTGAAAATCATCGATTTGATCGAGCCCTCAGAAATAGAAGTTTGAGACTTAATATTGATTTTAATGAGTGTAAGCAATTGAATTAAGATTAATAAAACTGATACTAGCAAACGCTCATTGACCCAAGCAAGAAGCCAAAATCCGGTGGCTATATTGTTTACAAAAAAAAGCCATCCAATATGGTTTGTATCCTGATTGGTTTGATAGCTTGATTTTTTTACAAATGATTGGTAAAGATGAAAAATGGTGAATCCAAGCAGGGAAAGATAAATCAGCCCCCAAATAGCAAAAGTTAGTCCAGCCGGAGCGAAAACAGTATCATATTTTTCTGAAACCTGCCCTACATCCCCAACAGAAAATAATTTTAATTGTACCATGAAGGACATCAATAACTGAAATCCAAGAGCAATCAAATTTAGAATCGCTAATATTCTTGTTTTCATAAATATTTGACTAATGAATAACTTTAATTTATGCTAGCTCACAGATAAATAAACAAAGGATTAGAACCAATTATCAACCATAGTCAATCAGATTGATAATCTGGTTTAAGTATATTGCATCAAATTCATCAAAACTATCTAATTCATTACTGTCAACATCTAGGACACCGATAACATTTCCATTTTTAAGGATTGGTAAAACAATTTCAGACTTTGATGCCGAATTACATGAAATGTGCCCTGGAAAAGCTTCAACATCAGGTACAATTAGGATCTTTTTCTGTTCCCAGGAGGAGCCACAAACTCCCCTGCCTGGTTTTATCCTAGTGCAAGCAACCGGTCCTTGAAACGGACCGAGAACAAGTTCTCCATTTTTCACTAAATAAAAACCAACCCAAAAGAAATTAAATTGTTCTTTTAGCGCAGCACAAACATTGGCCATATTAGCAATTTCATCATTTTCATCAGCAATTAAAGCGGAAATCTGGGGTAATAGCGACAGATATTGCTCTTTTTTATTACCAGAAACTATTTTTAAATCCTCAGCCATGGTGCAAAATTACTATTCATAAATTATTGTCCGGCATTTTCAAAATAAAAAACAGCCACTTGCAAATTTTAAATTCAAAAGATACTGGAACCGCTCTAATTCTCTAGTTTCCTACAACATGATTTATCTGGTTGTTTTTATATAAAAACCTAATAAGAATACATTTGGAAAAATTACATTTGAGGACTGAAATAGAAACCGTCAAGAGTCAATATGGTAGTCTCGCTAAGTATCGTACGTTACCGAACTTTATTCATTCCAATAGCCATTTTATCAATGGCAATTCACCGTATTCCACTATCCATAAACAAATCTTGTTCATTTTGGAAACTTATGGGTTGTGGCAAAAATGGGACCTTTGATCTGCACCCCGACTGGCATCAATGGGCATTACTGACAGTTTGGAATTCAGAAGAAGATTTTATAAAATTCAGTGAACACTCATTTATTGCCTGGTGGTGGAAAAAGTTTACCAAAGAACAATGGACACTTTTAGGTATTCCTTTGGCAAGTCATGGTCAATGGGATGGTCAAGACCCATTCAAAATGGTTAAATCCGCCGTTGATTGCCAGGGACCTGTAGCAGTTCTGACGAGGGCTACCATACGATTAAAGAAATTGAGACAATTCTGGGAAAATGTTGAACCTGTAGCCGAAATCATGTCCAAAGCCCCGGGTTACATCTGTTCTATTGGAATTGGTGAAGCTCCATTTTTCAGACAAGCTACTTTTTCAGTTTGGAAAAATATGGAAAGTATGAAAGCGTTTGCATACGGCTCGAGCGAACATGCTGAAGTCATCAGGAAAACCAGAAAGTTTGACTGGTATAGCGAGGAACTTTTTGCCAGATTTTGTTTACTTTCCAGTAAGGGAACTAACAAAGGAATTAATCCGCTTGAAGAAATTAAATAAATAGGTAAACACAAAACTATGAGAGTACTTGCTGAACTGCCTCACCCCGATTGTAAGATTACCCTATTTTCTATGAATCAAAAATATATCATCAAATTAGAGCGAGGTGCTTTTGAACAGATCTATAAGATATCAGAGCTAGACATCCCTGATGGGGTAAATGGAGTCTTTCAACTACTTGATTCGGAATTCATTAATTCAGCTGTCAAACGCTTCAATCAAATGAGGCTTGATTTTGATCAATCTTACAAAAGATATGACAGTAATATAACATAAATTACTGATATACAGTATTTTAATTGTAAAAACCAAATTATATTTTGTAAAAACAATAAATTTTAATCATTAAATTTTATTTTATATTAAATATAAATTGATATATATTAATTTAACTAACTGTTTTATAGTATTTTATAATATTTAACCAAATAAAATTTCATACCCTAAAAGTACCAAATTTATGGGAGGTTTGGCCAAAATTATATATTTCAATACATTTTAAAAGCTAAGATTTTTTTCTATTTTTGAAACATGAAAGACATCATCTCAACCCGATTTATAATACTAACATTAATGGTTATTTCAGCTGCGCTGACCAGGGCACTTCCCTACTTGATTCCACACATGTGGAACTTTACAGCTATAGGGGCTTTGGCAATATTTAGTGGGGCTCAATTCAGTGATAAACGGATGGCTTTCATCATACCCATAGCCGCGATGGCACTTTCTGATATTTTTATCGGAAACGGATTTAGCGTAGCAGTCTACACCGGATTTGCTGCAATGGTTGGATGCGGATTAATGATCAGAAATAAAATAAATACAACTAATGTAATTTTGGCATCTTTTATCAGTGCGTCAATTTTCTTTTTAATAACCAATTTTGCCTTCTTATACCCTGCTACCATGTATCCAAGAAATATTTCCGGAATTTTAACTTCTTATGCTGCAGGTCTTCCTTTTTTCAGGAATATGTTAATTGGTAATTTGGTATTTTCAACAGTATTGTTCGGTAGTTTCTATCTTTTATCAAAAAGATTCCCTATTCTCATTAAAATTTAGGTCTTGTTTTTAGTGATAATATAGATTAATGTTGAATTTATAATTTTGATTTTAAAACAATTCCCGATTCGTTTATACCAACCATTTACTTTCCTTAGTTTTTTTACAATAAATCTAAATGTATAAATCGAATTTCTTCTAAATCCTCTGAAGGTTTAAGTATCAATGAATTAGGTATTACTTCAGCTATTTCAAAGGAAATAGGCTTTTTGAAAATAGATCCTTCAAAACAGAAGGTATGGTATTCACCATTTTCTCCGAATGCATCAATTCCTTCAGGGATTAGACTAAAGAATTCTTTATTTAGCTTCTTCCCTAGCCAATCTGTACCCAGTTTGTTTTCCTGCACACAACAAATAATGGCTTGAAAAGAACCTTCATAGAATATTTTAACAAGCTTCTCTATAGTCAAGTCCCAAAGTGGAAAATACGTTCCAAAGCCGGCGCTCTCTGCTAATTTTTCTCGGTATGACCTGATATCTTGCAAAAATATATCACCGAAAACCAAAGTATCGGCTCCCATATGCTTTAATTGTGAACAAATCTCAAGGAAGGCCTCAGCATAGGAATTATGGTCAGTTTGGCCTTTTACCCACATTTTTAGATGGGGAAAACCAAGTTGCTTGGTTTGTCGGTTTAATAGCTTTTCAGAAATTTCATGCATAGAAATCCTATTTGAGTCACTATTTAATGTACTCAGCAGTGCAATAATTTCTACATTAGGATTTTGCTTAAGCAAATAAAGAGCCATTGCCGAATCTTTACCACCGCTCCAGAATAAAACTACTTTCATCTAAAACAACTACCGATAACAAAATTAGCGTTGAACCTGAATCTACCCAAGCGAATCATGTTCTACGATTTAGTGAATATCCAGCCTCAAACCTGCATTAAAGTTGATTCCTTTAGTTTGATAACCCGCAAGTTCCACATAATCCTCATTCAAGATGTTTTTAATATCAGTAAATAAGGTTAGTTTTTTTGATGCTTTATATTGAGCATAAACATCCAGTAAGTTAAAGGAGTCTAAATTGGCTTCCACGCTTTTAAAAGTTTTTCCATCAAAATATCTATCTCTGCGATTACCTGTAAATTTGTAAATTAGGTTTATACTAAAGGAATCATTGAGATCTATTCCTGCATTAAGACCTAATGAGTTTTTTGGTCTTCTAAAGAGGTTAAATGAAGAACCAAGAGGTGTAGTCACTTCCCCATCTACGTAAGCATAAAAAGCATTCAAGTTAAGCAGGGCAATAGGATTATAGCTAAACTCAAATTCGTAACCTTGGTCATTTTGTTTGTTTTGATTTATATAACCAAACCTACCACCGGCGGTAAGTTGGCCAAAGTCAATTACATGCTCAATATCCCTTTTGAAATAGGCCAGCGATAGGTTAAACTTTGAGCTCAAATTGAGATCAAAACCGGCTTCATAGGTACGTGAGGTCTCAGGATTTAGAGCTAAATTTCCAAATTCAGAAAATAATTGATAAAGGGATGGCACTCTGTAGGCAGATGAAAGATTAGCAAAAAACTTATATCGGCCCTTGATTAAGTAGGATGGATTAATTGTATAGGTAAAATTGTTACCATATTCACTGTGATTATTCCATCTTCCACCAATTTCAGCCTGAAAACCTTTATTTGATCTAAGAAAAAAAGAACTAAAGAGACTTGTGATGTGATTACCCGCAAAAAGTCTGGCGCTAAAAGGGTTTTGTTGATCGGTTCTTAAACTTCTATAGGATACTCCACTTGCCAAATCCAGAAATTTATTAAATGTATAATTCAGATTGCTTTCAACATGGGTTATATTTCCTGAGTTGTTTGTCAGGGAACCTTGGTTATTATATTTATTTCTTATGTTATTTTGACTGAGGTTAAAATTGAGGCCAATTTTGTTCAAATTTAGTATACCTCCAACACCCGCCAGAATTGAAGTTTTACCGTAATCGTAATCTTTTGCATCTGCAAATGCCCCATTATCCAGTTGGGCGGCATTATTATTAGCCTGAAAATTAGCTCTGAGGCGAAATTTATTGTTGATTTGCTGCCCCAGGTTAAATATCATTGATTTTTGATGAAATCCATCTTGATCAAAGTTTAATTCTCCATTCGTAGGCTTTGCGGATGAGAAACCATCTGAATCCAGGTTTGTTGCGCTGAATGTCAAGGATGTATTTTCAATTTGGCCATTTAGGCCCAAAACTTGCTTATAGGTACCAAAACTACCTCCTGTAGCCAGCAGATTCGAGGTTAATGTTCCCTGTCCTTTTCTGGTGATGATATTAATTACGCCTGCTACAGCGTCAGAACCATATAATGTTGAGTTTCCTCCTTTTAAAATTTCTATTCGCTCAATATTTTCAATCCCAATGGCAGAAATGTTAAATTCCCCGGAGATTTCTGACGCATCATTTACGGGAATTCCATCCATGAGTATCAAAGTATTTCCTGGAATTGCACCACGCAGGTAAACCGCTTTTACGTCAACCAGATTACCGCCATTTCCACCTATAGTTAAGCCGGCTACATTGTTTAATAATTCGGGTAAAGTTCTACCCTGACTTTTGGAAATGGTCTCAGCGGTAATCACTCGAACCACCTTACCAATCTCCGATAATTTTTTTGGCGAACGACTGGCGACTACCACCACTTCATCAAGATTGGTCACAGGTCTTTCCTGTGCCACGATGTTGCTGTTTAGCAACATCAATTGGGTAAGTCCTAAACCTACGCCAATAGAAATTTTTTGTGTTTTCATTTTGTTGTGAGTTTTTGTCCCACAGCAAACAGACAATGAAGGAATACAAGAAATTGAGATGTTTTAAAAAACACTC
>VGGW01000132.1 GCA_016868395.1 Bacteroidota bacterium
GTACAGCATTCAAATCGCCGGCAATGATAAAAGGAAGTTTCTCCTCTATTCCTGGTTTATTGATCTCCTGAATCTGTGCCTCTCGATTAACTGGATTTTTGAGATGATCGAGGTGAGTGGCACCAAAACGAATATATTTTCCTTTTTTTAACCGGATTCTTGCTGTTGCAAGTACTCTGGGTTCGCCGCCACTACCTGCTACCGTGGTCAGTCGGTAAATCTTCGTTTCGCTGATTGGAAATTTTGATAGCAAGGCAACACCGTAATCTCCGCCATCATAGTCAATTGCTTTTGCAAAGAAGAAGTTCATTCCTAATTTTCTGGCAATAATATCGGCTTGATTTATCTTTCCTGAGCGAATGGTGTTAACGTCAACCTCCTGCAAAGCAATCAAATCAGGATCTTCAGCTTTGATGGTTTTGATAATAGCCTCCATATCAATAATACCGGGTTTTGATGGCGGATTGCCGATATGAATGTTATACGTCATGATCTTTAATTCACCGGAAAAGCTCTTTTTTGAGCCGGTGATTTGCTCTTTTGATGCTCCGCAAGAGTATAGAATGAGGACTAAACAGGCTAAATATAGTTTTTTCATCGGAACCATTTTTCTCCTCAAAATAAGATTTTTTCCTAAGGAATTATTAGGAGAAATAATCCCCGGCTTAGATATTTAGAATTCTTTAAGTTGGTGGCAAGGAATTTGTACATTTAATGAAAATAATTTTTTGAATATGAAATTAATTACCTTGTTTTTCTTGCTCATATCCCTTAATGGAATTGCGCAGAAATCTAATTCAGGTTGGGTAAACCTTTATAATGGAAAAGATCTTAGTGGCTGGAGGCTGCTTGGCGGTAAAGCAACCTATGAAGCCGAGGGAGATGAGATTATTGGAACTACAGTATCGAATACTCCGAACTCATTTTTGGCTACAGATAAGGATTATGGAGATTTTATTCTGGAGGTAGAGTTGTTGGCTCATCCTCAAATGAATTCAGGTATTCAGTTTAGAAGCCTGAGTAAAGCTGAATACCAGAATGGAAGGGTGCATGGTTATCAGATGGAAATTGATCCCTCAGCTCGAGCCTGGAGCGGTGGAGTTTATGATGAAGGCAGAAGAGGCTGGTTGTATAATCTGGAATTGAATCCTGCTGCTAAATCTGCTTATAAGATAAATGACTGGAATAAATATCGGATTGAATGTATAGGGAATTCAATCCGCACCTGGGTAAATGGAATAGCAGTATCTCACCTTATTGATGATATGACCGCCGAAGGATTTATTGCGATGCAGGTTCATTCAATTCCCTCTACAGAACCTCAGGGTCGTCAGATCCGTTGGAGGAATATTCGTATTCAAACCGAAAACCTCAGACCGTCCGCTCCAACAGATATTTTTGTAGTGAATATGGTCACCAATGATTTGTCTGCACTCGAGAAAAAGCAGGGCTATCGTTTGTTATGGGATGGGAAGTCAACAAAAGGTTGGACGGCAGCAAATGGATCTCCATTTCCTGTTGAAGGCTGGCAAATCCAGAATGGAATTTTGAGTGTTCAAAAAGATAGTCCCGGTGAAAAGGCTAAAGGAGGTGATGTGGTGACTGACAAGGAATTTTCTGCTTTTGAGTTAAAGTTTGATTTTAAACTTACCAAAGCTGCAAACAGCGGATTAAAATATTTTGTTAGTGATTTTGGAGGCTCAGTTTTGGGACTTGAATACCAGGTGTTGGATGATGAAAATCACCCCGATGCGAAGGCAGGAATTAAGGGTAATAGAACACAGTCTTCACTTTATGATATCCTTCCATCCCAAAAAATTCCTTACTCTTTGAGGAAAGTTGAAGAGTGGAATCAAGCAATGATTCGTGTTTATCCGGACAATAAAGTGGAACATTGGTTAAATGGTATTAAGGTTCTGGAGTATCAGCGTGACTCAGCCGAATTTATGGAAAAGATTGCTCGGAGCAAATTTAAAGGAATTCAGGGTTTTGGTACCCAAGCGCAAGGAAAGATTCTTTTACAAGATCATGGGGATGAGGTTTTCTTTAGAAGTATCAAGATAAAAGATTTGAAAAAGTAGGCCAGCTATCAAAAAAATAGCCCCGGATTTAATCCGGGGCTCGTGTACCCAGAGGGATTCGAACCCCCATCAGCAGAACCGGAATCTGCAATTCTATCCATTGAACTATGGGTACAATCTTTTAAAAAAAAGTTTAGGCTGTAAATATAATTATTCCGCTATTAGCAACAAGCTTATACATTAAATCTGAAATGCATGATATCTCCATCTTGCACAATATAAGTTTTGCCTTCAATACCCAGTTTTCCTGCTTCTTTACACGCGGATTCGGAACCAAAATTGACAAAATCATCATATTTGATCACCTCTGCCCGAATAAAACCTTTTTCAAAATCAGAGTGAATTAGCCCGGCAGCCTGTGGCGCAGTAAACCCTTGAGTTATGGTCCATGCTCTCACTTCCTGCACACCTGCAGTAAAATAGGTAGCAAGCTTCAGTAATTTATAGGCTGCTCTGATTAATTGGGTTACTCCAGATTCGCTCAGACCAAGATCTTCCAGGAACATTTGTCTTTCCTCAAAGCTTTCAAGCGAAGCAATTTCTGCTTCGATTTGAGCCGAAATAACCAATACCTCGGCATTTTCTTCCTTTACTGCTTCGCGAACCTTATCTACGTACTGATTGCCACTTACCACAGATTTTTCATCCACATTACACACATACATTACCGGCTTTTCTGTCAATAAAAACAAGTCGGCGATAAATTCCTTATCCTCTTCACTGATAGGAGCGGTGCGTACAGATTTGCCTGATTCAAGGTGTGACTTAACTATATTGCACACCTCATAGGTCTTTTTTGCATCCTTGTCATTACCGGTTTTAGCCATTTTCTCAACCTTCTGAATACGCTTTGAGACTGCATCAAGGTCCTTTAACTGCAATTCAGTATCGATAATCTCTTTGTCTCTAATCGGATCTACTGATCCATCTACATGGATGACGTTGGCATCATCGAAACAGCGCAGAACATGGATTATTGCGTTTGTAGCCCGAATATTGCCCAGAAATTGATTCCCTAATCCTTCCCCTTTACTGGCCCCTTTTACAAGTCCGGCAATATCCACTATCTCAATCGTATTGGGCTGAACCTCAAGTGGTTTTACAAGTTCTGCCAGCTTGGTTAAACGAGGGTCCGGCACGGTAATGACACCAATATTTGGTTCGATTGTACAAAATGGAAAATTCGCTGCCTGTGCTTTTGCGTTCGATAAACAATTAAAAAGTGTAGACTTTCCAACATTTGGTAATCCGACTATACCGCACTGTAATGCCATTTGAGTTGCAAGTTGTAAGTTGTAAGTTTTTGGCTTAAAGTCTGCAAAGATAGAAATTATGTTTTGAGTTTTTCCCTCAGATGATTAAATGGATTCTGTATAAATGTTGGAAATGGAACAATTTCTTGATTAAAAAACAGAGGTATTGCTTGCTGTTCCTTTGACCTTGGTTTTAAAAATAAATACATTTCCACTTTCCGGATACTTTTCCCGATCAGAATGGTTGAGTTCTCTCTTCGCTGTTGTGATAATTAGGTGGTCAAGATCCTTGCCTGCAAAAGCACAGGATGTGACATGAGGAACAGGTATTTCCACTTTTTCAACAAGTTTACCGTTTAGTGGATTCCAACGGTAAACTCCAAAACCTCCCCAATGCGCTACCCATAACATACCTTCGCCATCCATACACATCCCATCCGGTGTTCCCATTTCCTCAGGAATATGAATGACATTTTTCTCAAATTGGATTGCGCCACTGTTGGCATCAAAGGAATATAATTGTACCGCCTGTGTGGGGCTATCAATAAAATACATCTTCTGATTGTCTTCGGTCCACGCTATTCCGTTTGAAATGGTCAGGTTTTCGAGCTTTTTTTGAATTTCAATATGCTCATCAATGCAGTAAAGAGACCCGCCACCTTGTTTAAAGGTCATCTCCATGCTGCCTATCCATAATCTGCCCTTATTATCACATTTACCATCGTTTAGACGGTTGCCCTCAATCTCGGCCTCGATATCCACTAGCCATTCCAATTTTGCAGTTGTCAAATTAAATCGCGCAATACCTGTATTTAAGCCCAGAATAAGGCAATTAGGTTTAGATAGACAAACCATGGTAAGTCTGCCTTCAAATTTCCAGGTTTTTATTTCTTTACTGATCCAATGATGTTCAAATAAAATACCCTGCTCAATATCAACCCAAAAGCATGAATTTCTTTCCGGGTGCCATAAGGGTCCTTCACCAAGAAGACATTGAGAAGCATAGAGGACCTGTGGATTCATTTTAATTCTGAATTCAGAAAACTTAAAAAGGTGATGGGCTAATTACTGACCACCCGCCATCGATAACCAAGCATTGTCCGGTAATTTGTTTTGCCTTGTCAGAAACAAGAAATAAGGCTGCATTGGCAACATCTGCTGTTGTGCCTGCTCGGCCCATGGGAGTTAATTGCGACCAGATACGTTCATAATCAGGGTCATTGGTAGTACGTTCGGTAATAGTGGCACCTGGTGCGATGGTGTTCACGTTGATTTTGTATTGAGAAAGTTCAATTACCAAATTTCTGGCTAACATGTCCAATGCCGCCTTGGTCATGGCGTAAGCAGCGAGATCTTTATGTGCCTGCTGACCGGTAATCGAGGATGTGAACAGGATAGAACCTCCTGCTGCTTGTTGTTTCATTTGTTTGGCAGCGGCTTGGGTTAGGAAAAATGTACCTCCCATATTTACTTGGAGTACCTTGTTGAAGGCTTCCGAACTGTAAGTTAAGAAATCGCCAAATAAGGTTATTCCGGCATTCGCAATTACGATATCAAGTGCTCCAAATTGTTTGACCGCTAAATTCACCAGGTCTTGAATAAAGTTCAGATCGCTTGAATCGCCTGCCATTGAAATGCAATGACCTCCTTCTTCATTAATTCTCTTTGCGGCATTTTCCGAAAGCCCGGCATCAAGATCATTTAAGAGAACCTTAGCACCTTCTTTTGCCAGTTGTCTGCAAATTTCGAAACCAATTCCCTGTCCGGCACCTGTAACAACTGCTACCTTTTTGTCGAAAGACTTTGGTTGCATATTTTAAATCGTATTAGTGAGAGTCTCTCTTAACTTCGCTTCCCGAGCCTCCTTTCAAGAAAGCAAGGTCAGCACCTAAATGGGCTTGTTCTACATTATTGATGTATAAACTGGTATAACCTCTATCACTCAAAGGAGGGGAGGGTTTCCAATTATTCTTTCTTCGCTGAAGTTCTTCGATACTCAGGTCAACATTTAAAGAACGGGCCTCCAAATCCAAATGGATTAAATCTCCGGTCTCTAGTACGCTGAAATTGCCACCCAAAGTTGCCTCGGGTGAGACGTGTAGGACTACGGTTCCGAAACCGGTACCGCTCATGCGCCCGTCGGAAATCCTTACTACATCTTTTATCCCTTTTTCAAGCAGCTTTAAGGGCAATGACATATTTCCTACCTCGGCCATTCCCGGATATCCCTTCGGACCAACATTCTTTAAGACAAGAACGCTATTTTCATCAACAGGTAAATCCGGATCATCAATCCTTAATTTATAATCTTCTATGTTTTCAAAGACTATTGCTTTACCACTGTGTTTAAAAAGATGCGGACTTGCAGCGGTAGGTTTTATCACTGCACCATTTTCGCAAATATTTCCGTACAAAATGGCTAATGCAGTAGTATTGTTAAAAGGGCTGCTAAGCGTAGTAATCACATCGCGGTTATAACAATTGACATTTTGGTAATTTTCCCGGATAGTTTTACCATTTGCGGTAATACAGTCTTGATGGAGGTAGGAATCAAGCTCTTTGTGTATGGCGGGTATTCCTCCTGCGTAGTACAAGTCTTCCATGAAAAACTCTCCCGATGGCTGAAGATTAGCCAGGAGCGGTATGGAAGCTGAGAGCCGATCAAAATCCTTTATATCAAGTGGAACACCTATTCTGCCCGCTATTGCTAGGAGGTGTATGACGAAATTAGTAGATCCACCGATGGCAGCATTGACTTTAATGGCATTTTCAAATGCTTTTTTAGTGAGTATATCTGATAATTTCAAGTCTTCTTTAACCATCTCTACAATTCTTATTCCAGATAGCTGTGCAAGTACCTTGCGTCTGGAATCAGCAGCAGGAATGGCCGCATTCTGAGGAAGGGTAAGTCCAAGGGACTCAACCATGGTGGCCATGGTAGATGCAGTTCCCATCACGGCACAATGACCCTGGCTACGGCATAAACCGGATTCGGCTATATTGAGTTCTTCCTGTGACATTTGACCTGATTTCACATCATCCGAAAACCTCCAAACATCACTAGTGCCTATGTTTCTACCGTTATATTTACCAGTTAGCATTGGTCCACCGGACACCACAATTGTAGGTAAATTTACGCTACAGGCCCCCATAACTAGCGAAGGGGTGGTTTTATCACAACCACATAATAAAACTACGCCATCCATCGGATTAGCACGGATAGACTCTTCTACATCCATACTGGCTAGATTCCTGTAAAGCATGGCAGTTGGCTTGATAAGGGTTTCGCCCAATGACATAACCGGAAACTCCACCGGAAATCCTCCGGCTTCAAGGATACCTCTTTTTACTGACTCTGCAAGTTCTCTGAAATGTGCATTACATGGGGTCAATTCAGACCAGGTATTACAAATTCCGATGATGGGCTTGCCTTGAAACTCATAATCAGGGATTCCCTGATTTTTCATCCAAGCTCTGTAAATGATACCGTCTTTGCCTTTTTTGCCAAACCATTGCTGGCTGCGTAATTTCTTCGCCATGTTGAATCTACTAATTTATGCCCTGCTTAAACAAAAATTAAGCATCGTTTTGATAGAATGTTTAACATTTGTCGGATTGAAAATTAAAACGAACGTTTCAAACCATTATCAATGATTAAAGGTGTTGAAAATTCCTCATAAACACAATTATACATGAAAATCTATACCCTATTTTTTGATTTTTTGATCATCATATTCTCCATTCCAATCAGAAAATCAAAAGCCTATCTGGCGATTATCAAAAGAGCCAAGCCAAATAAATAACATAAGAGCATAATTTTCAATAAATTATTAACCCCTTTTGGAGCATTTTTAAATTCTTTCCAGATATATATTCCCCACAATGCCGCAACCACTGTAGCCCCTTGTCCTAAACCATAGGAAATAGCCGGTCCTGCTTGCTCTGAAGCGATAATGCTGAAGGACATCCCAATACACCAAATAATACCACCAAGAACCCCTACCAAATGTGTCTTAAATTTTCCTGCAAAATAATCTGAATACGATAATGGTGTACCTACAAATGGCCGACGCATCAATAAGGTGTTGAAAATTATATTGCTTAAAAAGATACCCGAAGCAAAAAATACTACCGCGGTATATGGACTAAGTTTTCCGCTAATCGGATGATTAAAATCAGGGAACATGGAATTGGCCACATATTTATAGAAAAAACCCATCAGCAGACCGGCAATTACGGATAGCCATAAGCCTTTGCTTGAAACAATACCCCTGTTGTTCGATAATTTGCGATAGGCATTTGCATTGAGTAAAATAGCTAATGTCACCAGTCCCACACCAATTAACAGATAAGTCGGGTTTCCAACCGGGTTATCTAAATAGTTGACAATTACACCTATAATTAAGGCCAGGCCAATACCTACCGGAAATGCTACAGACATACCTGCAATGGAAATTGCAGCAACCAACAGGATATTGGCTGCATTGAAGAGTACACCGCCCCAAATGGCCGATCCAATGTTTGCTGTGTTGGCCTGTGCCAGATCTTCCATAAAATTACGTCCACTTTCACCTGTACTCCCTAGCGTAAAAGCAAAAACTAGGGATAACAACAAGATGCCTATTACATAATCCCAATAGAATAACTCAAAGCGCCAGGAGGATGCAGCAAGCTTTTGGGTATTTGCCCATGAACCCCAACAGATCATGGTAATTATGCAGAACAACACTGCAAGCGGGTAGGTCTGAATGATAAACATAGTGGTTCTATAAATTTAATTCGGTTAAATAGGGTGCAGAAGC
>VGGW01000133.1 GCA_016868395.1 Bacteroidota bacterium
TTAACCTCTTGGATCGATTTGGATCATGTCGAAAGTAATGAGCTTGGCTTACAGGTAGATTCGCCGTTCTTTAAGATAGCGAAAGAATATGATTCTATTATTATTGCTAGTATTGATGGAAGCCAGATCGAACAGATATTAAATGTGCTGTCTCTCTATGGTTTCAATTGTGCCAAATACAGGCCTTTGATCGTGGATAAAGAGTTTGTTAGATCTTATTTAAGCTATATTGGATTCAATTTTAATTTTTTAAATGATTGAAAATATTTTAAGCGGCAAAAGATTGCTGATCCTTGGTGGAAACCCTGAAACAGGGATATTGATTGATATAGCCAATTCACTTGGTATATACACCATCGTTGTTGACCCTAACCCGACTGCGCCTGCCAAACAAAAAGCCAAGGAACATTGTGAATTTGATGGATTTGAAGTTGATAAGATCGTTGAATTTGCAAGAGAAAAAATGGTAGATGGTGTACTGGTAGGTGTTGCTGATATTTTAGTGGCTCCTTATCAGGCCATTTGTGAAAAGTTGAACATGCCTTGCTATGCCACAAAAGAAATCGTAAAAGCATTTTGCAGTAAAGATGGCTTTAAAGCAGCTTGTGAAAAATACGGCCTTCAGGATATTCCTGGTGTTTACATCAATGATGTCTCACAGGTTGCCAGGATGAATCTTGAATTGCCATTGATGGTTAAGCCAGTTGATAACGGAGCAGGTGTCGGCATGCGAATATGCTATGAAAGATCAGAACTGGATGATTCTATCAACAAAGCTTTGTCCCATTCCAAGAAAGGGGGTGTATTGGTAGAGCAATACATGAACTGCGATGACATGTTCGCATATTATATGTTCAAAGATGGGAAAGTATACTTATCCGCACTTGCTGATAGAATTACAACAAAAAAACAGGGAAATTTAAGTCCTGTCTGTATGGGCGCGATATATCCATCCAAATATGCAAAAGAATTTATTAAGAATGTAAATCCGGGAATGCTTAGTTTTTTTGAAAAATTGGGAGTGAAAAATGGTGTGTTGAACGTACAGTTTTTTGTCAAAGGCGGCCGCTTCTATGCTTACGATCCTGGTTTTAGATTGCAAGGGGAAGCCCCGCACATTCATATAGCGGCGATTAATGGATTTGATCACAGGAAGATGCTGCTTAATTTTGCACTTACTGGTTCATTAGGTGTTGCTGATCTTGACGAGAGGAATGATTGTTTATTCCGGAATAAATATGGGACCACAGTTTGGGTGCTGTTGAAAAGCGGAAAGATCGGTCAAGTAATCGGGCTTGATAAAATAAAGAACGATAAAAGTGTATCTTTTTTGCTTCAGCGTTTTAATGAAAATGATGTTGTAGAGCCCGACATGGTAGGAACAGAACGACAGGTGTTCGCCAGAATATATGCCCAATGTGATTCGTTTGAACAACTCGGGGAAAAGATCATTGAATTTCAGAAAATGCTTACAATTAATGATGTTAATGGTGAAAATATGATAATAGATTGGGTCGATCCTAAAAAAATTAAAGATTATAGGTCTTATGAAAACTGATTCAGTTCTTACACTAACAGGCAGGTCAGCAATTGTGACCGGCGGATCAAGAAATATCGGTCTTGCGATTGCAAAGAAATTTGCAAAGAGTGGGATGAATGTTGCAATACTGAGTGTCTCTCAGGGAAGCGCTAATAAGGCTGCTGCTTTAATTACAGAGACTGGTGGAGTTGCTATTGGAATTCAGTGTGACGTTTCGGATGTTGCTTCTGTAGAAGAGGCGTTGGAAGCTATCAATCAGCATTTTGGTTCAATTGATGTGCTCGTGAATAACGCAGGTGTTTTGGATATGGCTAAAATTCATGAAATGACCGTTGAGCACTGGGATGAAGTGATGGCGATAAATGTAAGAGGCGCATTTTTCGTGATCCAGCAAGCTGTTAAATACCTCGAAAAAAGCAAAGCCCCACGCATCATCAATATATCTTCAAACTCAGGCAGAATGGGTGGATTTGAGAATGGTATGGCATACAGCGCATCAAAAGGAGCCATGATAGCTATGACCTATGGTGTTGCACGCCAATTAGCATCCAAAAAAATTACTGTAAATTGCGTTGCCCCGGGTTCCATTGAATCCGATATGTTGAAAGCAAGGGATGAGGAAACTTTAAAAAAGTTAATGGGAAGGTTTCCTATCGGAAGATTTGGAACATCTGATGAAGTAGCTGCCGCTGTGTGTTATTTTGCAAGTGAAGAAGCAGGATTTACAACTGGCGCAGTATTAGATGTAAATGGAGGTTTATTCATGGGGTGATTTAATATTCATTCACTAAATAATATCTTTTGGTTTTTACAACTATTTGTGAGTTAGAAAGAAAATGAAGTATTTATAATTTTAATATCTATGATGAATTTAAAGAAAAAAATGTACGAAAAATTAAAAGGATTGGTGTTCAAATATACAAGATTAATGGATCCAAAATATTTGTATCTAGTTGAACCGATTCAATTAGCATTTTTAGTAAATTATTTAGAAAACAACAAAAACATTGATGGGTCTATCCTCGAAGTTGGGGTTGATAAGGGAATGACAACTAGATTTCTCTGCGAGCACATAGTTAAATCTAGGTCTCCAATTAAATATTTTGTGATAGATACTTTTAATTCATTTACAGAAGATGATATAAATTTTGAAGTTGAGAATAGAGGTAAGCCAAAGTCTGATGGTGACTTTCTTAATTTTACTTATAACAACTTCAATGTATGGTCTTCTAAGTTTAAAGAATTTAGTTTTCTAATGCCTTATCAATCGGATTGTTCAAAATTTGATTAAAATAAAATTGGAAAATTGAAATTAGTTTTTTTGGATGTTGATTTATACTTGCCAACCATTAAGGCATTAGAACTAATTTATGATCAGTTAGAATATGGAGGTTGCATAATGGTTGATAATGTTTCGACTTCATATAGTATTTACGATGGTGCTTATCAAGCATATCACGAGTTCTGCAGTAAATATAACATACCAGTTCAGTATTTAGGAAATAATGCAGGTCTAATTTACAAAAAGTTGAATAAATAGAATATCATTAGCATAAGAATGGTTTTTTAAAGGGCCTTAATAATTTTAGTTTGATTCAAATTTAAAATGGATAAATGCGAATTTTGTGAATTTGCATTACATTGAAATTTCAATTCCTAATAGGTTAGTAATGTAATGAAAAGCATATGTCAAAAAAAATTCTTGATCAATTTAATCTTTCAGGAAAAAAAGCAATGGTAGTTGGAGGAGCCGGAGACCTTGGCGTAGCAATGGCGGAAGCGCTTGTTGAGGCCGGAACAGAACTTGTTATCATTGACCTGGATGATAAGGTCTTTGGTATCTGTGATAATTTCTCCAGAAAAGGATATACTGTAACTGCTATAAAAGCAGATGTAAGCGACAGGGCACAGATTAAAAGCTCTTTTGAAATCGCTTTAAGTACATTGGGAGGAAAAGTAGATATTCTTGTAAATAGCGCCGGCATACAACGAAGACATAAAAGCGAAGTATTCCCTGAAAAAGACTGGGACGATGTTATATCGATAAATCTTAATGCAACATTTTTTTATTGTCAGCTTGCAGCCAATGTAATGATACCAAATGGAGGGGGAAAGATCATCAATATCGCATCCATGATGAGTTTCTTCGGGGGCATTACAATTCCTGCTTATGCTGCTTCCAAAGGTGGTGTTGCTCAATTATCAAAATGTCTTTCTAATGACTGGGCAGCAAAAGGTATTACCGTTAATGCTATCGCCCCCGGATATATGGACACACAATTAAATGTTGCATTGATCAATGATCCCATTAGAAATGCCGAAGCTCTGAATAGGATACCCATGAAAAGATGGGGGATTGGTGCAGACTTGAAAGGGCTTACTGTATTTTTAGCATCCCAGGCAAGTGATTATATATCCGGAACGGTAATCCCTGTTGATGGCGGATACCTGGCCAGGTAACAGGCTTTCAGTCGCTTAATATTTCTGTTTTATAATTTTTTCCCTTAATGATAGGATTTCCCCGAATTGTTTTTTAACGCTAATAAGAATGTAATTATGGTAGATATTATTTCGCAATTGAAAATGCAAAAAAAAACGGCACACTTACCACTTTCAGATTATGAAGTGGCTGATAAATTACGGGCTAGCGAGCTTCCGCTTTTTTTGTGGGGGTGTGGTAATTATGCGGAGTATATCTATGGAATTTTAAGCAAAAATAAGATCGCCATAGACGGAGTATTTATCGATGCTGAGCCGAAAAGCGGATTGGAATTTCATGGGCACAAGGTTGTCTCATTTAAAGAGGTTGAATCAAAATATTCCCGTATTAATATTATCAGGGGAAATGGTAATATAGAACAGGAAGTGCGTTACAGGTCAATGCCAATGGTTGAAACCGTCTATTGCTTCTTTGACCTGATGGGCTTTGGGTGGCATATCAATGATGAAAAAATCAATCAGTATGCTGACACGATCAATGCCATGTACAATGCATTTGCCGACGATACATCGAGGGAAAGTTTTGCATCTTATTTAAAGTCAAGATATTTTGGCAGCTGGACATATATCCAGCCGCATGTATGTGAAAAAATGTATTTCCCAGACTTCATCGAATTAAGCGGCCATGAATCATTTATAGATTGCGGGGCCTTTGATGGGGATACTCTCAAGTTGTTTTCAAAAAAAATCAGTACATGGGATAATTATTTTGCTTTTGAACCCAGCATTAAACCGTACGATGCATTGTGCAATTATATTGCTGATAATAAATTTGTAAATGTTCACACATACAAAACCGGTGTATGGAATAAAAAAACAACTTTGAGTTTTGTTGAAGAGAATGACATTTCAAGAATTATTCAGGGCGAATATGATAGTGGTATCAAAATAGAAGTGGATGCGCTTGATAATATCTGTGGAAATGTATCGGTCACTTATATTAAGATGGACCTGGAGGGCTCTGAACTGGATGCATTGGAAGGTGCAAAAAATACGATCCTCAAAAATAAACCTAAACTGGCAATCTCGCTTTATCATAAACGGTCCCACCTGGTTGACATATACAAATTTGTATCCGGGTTGAATTTAGAATACAATTTCTATTTTAGAATTCACACCAAGGTTGGCTCTGATGCAGTATTATATGCTGTATAAAAAAAATAGTAATGGCAGAAAAAAATAAAATTTGGCTATCCTCTCCACACATGGGGGGCGCCGAAGAAAAATATGTAAAAGAAGCATTTGATACCAATTGGGTGGCACCATTGGGGCCCAATGTGAATCAATTTGAATTAGCAATAACAGAATCACTTTCTTTAGATAAAATTTATCATACAGCTGCATTGACTTCTGGAACAGCAGCCTTACACCTAGCAGTCAGAATGTTGAATGTAGAAGCAGAAGATACAGTGATGGTGCAAAGTTTTACTTTCTGTGGAAGCACCAATTCGGTAAGCTATGAGGGGGCGGAAATTGTATTCATTGATTCCGAGTCAGACACCTGGAACATGTGCCCGGAGGCCCTTGCTAAGGCCATGGCAGATTATCAGGGTAAAAATGTAAAGGCCATTATGCCGGTGCATTTGTACGGCATGCCAGCAAAAATGGATCAGATTCAGGCCATCGCCGATCAATATCAAGTGCCGGTCATTGAAGATGCAGCAGAGGCTTTAGGTTCTACATTCAATGGGCAGGCCTGTGGAACTTTTGGCTTAATGTCCGCATTAAGCTTTAACGGAAATAAAATCATTACCACTAGTGGAGGAGGAGCCTTAGTTTCTAAACACAAAGATTATATTGATCGGGCTAGATTTTTAGCCACCCAGGCACGTGATGAAGCCCCACATTATCAACACTCGCAAATTGGTTACAATTATCGGATGAGTAACATTGTGGCTGGTATTGGCCGGGGACAAATGGAAGTATTGCCTGAAAGGGTAAAGCAACGTCGGGCAAACAACCACCGGTACAGAGAATTCTTCAAGGATTTTGCTGGTATTACTTTTCAAACCGAGCCCAATGCAAACTACTACAGTACTTATTGGTTGACGGCTATTTTAATTGATCCGAGGTTGACCGGTGGGATCAGTAGGGAAGATGTTCGCCTGGCACTGGAGGCGGAGAATATTGAATCACGCCCGCTTTGGAAACCTATGCATCTGCAGCCGGTTTATGAGGGAGCTAAGTTTTATGGTTCGGGTGTATGCGAAAAGTTATTTGAGCAGGGTTTGTGTTTACCAAGCGGATCTAATCTAACGCAGGAAGAATTCGACCGAATCTTCAAAGCCTTAAGTAGAATCTTCAATTAATCATTTTGCAACTCTACAAGCATATAGTCAAACCGCTGATAGACTTTCTGGCTGCAGCATTTTTACTCATTATTTTATTTCCCATAATTCTGGGTGTAATTATATTGTTAGTAATAGTCAACAGAGGTTCGGTATTTTTCCTGCAACCCCGTCCCGGTTATCAAGCAAAACCTTTTAAAATCATCAAATTCAAAACCATGCGTTATGCCTTTGACGATACTGGTAAATCACTTCCTGATGGAATGCGGTTAACAAGGGTAGGTCAATGGGTTCGATCGGCATCACTGGATGAGCTACTACAATTGGTTAATGTAATAAAAGGAGATATGAGTTTGATAGGGCCCAGACCACTACTCATGCAATACCTGGATCGCTATACGCCCGATCAAGCCCGCCGCCACGAAGTAAAACCTGGAATCACTGGCTGGGCACAAGTAAATGGGAGAAATGCTATTTCTTGGGAAGAGAAATTCCGCTACGATATAGAATATGTCGAAAAGCAGTCCTTTCTGTTTGACCTGAAAATTCTTTGGATGACATTTTTTAATGTGATTCGTCGAAAGGGGATAAGTGCAGACGGCCATGCTACCATGGAAGAGTTTAAGGGGAGTAAAATTTGGTTAGATTAGAATAATTCATGAGATTTCATAATTAATCATGATAATTCAAGATTTCTGAATAGTAACTCCCTATTATTAATTTAAATCACGATTAGGATCTGGATTAAAATTGTGTTTCACATTACTTTTTAATACAGCCTCCCCATCTTGATATTGTTTCGTCCCTAAAATCAATTTGATCTTTTTTATGTTTTCTATATTTAAATTACCATAGTCGTCTAGCATAGCATAGCGTTCAATTTCGAAGGCATTTTCCGGTAAAGGGTTCAAGATTATTTCTTGGACCCTTTTTTCTTTTATGAGCTTGAACAATACTCGTTCGCTCTTCTCCATGATTTGGATGTTGAATGCTTTTTCCGAAATATTACAGTCGTAAAAAGTTTCTTTGATAATCTGACTTGCCGGTATAAGAACGCAGCTATGTTGGGTAAAGTCAAAATCTTTTTTTTCGGCCTTCCCCTCTGCGCCAGTTTGCTCTAGTTTCCCATTTTTTATGACACTGAAAACGGGTTTCTCATCAATGTCTCCAGCTTTACTGCCTGTGGTACGTTCAATGTAATAAGCAAAAACAACATTAGCGCCATAAATTACATGTTCCGTAATTCCCATATTAAAGTAGTTGATATCCCGGTTTAGGGATTGCATCAAAAAATTGTCTTTGATAACTTGCTGTACTGTAGTAAGCGCATATTGCTCCTGTACAGTTAGCACATGGGTTGCCTTAAGCTGTCGCTCTAATTCAAAAAGGCTGTTATAGCCCAGTCTGTCGTCGTAGGCTTTCCTTATAAAGCGATCATGGGCTACCTGCATCTCAGTGGTGGAGAGGCCCAGTTTCCTCAGCTCTACCAGAAATTTAAGCCACATGAATTGGGCAAGGCTGATTCTGGCATGTTTCTTATCCTCAAAAAAAGGCAAAAGCCCTTTAAGGCGCCAGAAGCGAATAGTCTCTGTTTCAAACTTTATTGGACATGCCTCATCCGCCTCCAGTATCTGCTGATCTGTGAGTTTTTTAGGGTCTCTGGTGGCAAGCTCAGATAGTTTCAGCTGGTTCATGTGAATCACGGATCTGAATTGGCTAAAGTACTTTCCTAATAGTTTGTAATTCATTTAGTTGCCATTTTAAAAAAAAATACTAGGGCAGAAGGGTACAATT
>VGGW01000134.1 GCA_016868395.1 Bacteroidota bacterium
CCTACAATACTCTACCCGTCTTCAGCGGATCTTTAAAAAATTCTATTCTCTTGGGTTCCTCTGCAAGCGTAATGGCTGTAGTAATTGCTACTGCAACACTGGTCCCTGAATACACCATTCGGCTCTTACTATTTGGAACGGTTAGATTAAAATATTTAGCCATCGCATACTTCGTTTTTGACATTCTTGGTATGGCTGGAAGAAATCCCGGAGGAAGTATTGCGCACATTGGCGGGGCTTTTTTGGGATTTATTTTCATAAAACAGTTAAATGGGGGTCGAGACCTAAGTAAAATCCTGAAAAAGAAAGCTAAACTTGAAGTGGTAAAAAATAAAGGTAATTTCATTCAAAAAGAAATACAGACTGATCAAGAAACAATTGATAAAATTTTGGATAAAATCTCACAATCAGGTTATGAAAGCCTTAATAAATCTGAGAAGGAGGCCTTATTCAGAGCGAGTAAAAAATAATGGCAAAGTTCAATCGAAAGAAGCCCCGGATTCATCTGTTTAGCAAGTTCATTCTTACCGCTAATATTTTTGCCGTACTTTCATTACTGCTTAGTTATCTCGCATCCTACATTGATCCATCATCTTTGTGGTTAGCACCATTTTTCGGACTTGCCTATCCGGCACTATTTATCATCAATGCCTTTTTTATTATTTACTGGCTGATTCGTTGGCCCAAATTTGCCCTAATCTCTATAATAGGAATACTTCTAGGGTGGAATGTAGTCCTAAACTACATTGGATTCAGAGAAAATACAGCTATCATGGTTCCTAAATCATCTAAAAGCTTTATTCGGATCATGACCTACAATGTTCATAACTTCAAGCAATTTGGAGATAAAAATGATCAGTTTACCAAAGATCAAATTCTAAATGTAATCCGAAATGAACAACCTGATGTGATCTGTTTCCAGGAATTTTTTACAAGAAAACGGGGAGATTATAATTTCAGGAAACATATACTTGAAATCCTTAATACGGAGCATTATTTTTTCAAACCATCAACAGACAATGGTTATGAAGCGATGGGTATGGCAATCTTTTCCAAATTTCCGATCATGAATAAGGGGAACATTCAATTTGCTAAAAAAATGAATTGGAATGAAGCGATTTGGACTGACCTAAAAAAAGATGATAAAATCTTTAGAGTTTATAATGTACATTTCCAGTCCATTAGTTTTCAACCTGAAGATTACCGCTACCTGCAAAAGGTTAAAAAAGATATCGATACGGATGTTGAATCTTCCAAAAAAATCGGTAGCAGATTGAAAAATGCATTTATAAAGCGGGGAAATCAAGTCAGGATGGTAAAAAATCACACCGACTCCTGCACAACACCCTATATTGTTGCCGGCGATTTTAATGATACCCCAATCTCCTATACAGTAAAAACTATTTCCTCAGGAATGAATAATGGCTTCCGAGAAAAGGGAAGCGGATTTGGAGTAACCTACAATGGTGCCTTCCCAAATTTTCAGATAGACTATATTTTCGCATCCCCTGAGTTCAGTATAAAGAATTACCTAATCATTGATAAGAAACTTTCAGATCATTTCCCGGTAAGAACTGACCTCGAATTAAAATAAAAGCATTGAATACCCCCTGAAAATCGATTTTCAATTTTTAAGTTTGCAGCATGGATAGTAAGCTCTTTATATATAATACCCTCACAAGAACCAAAGAAAAGTTTGAGCCGCTTCATCCGCCACTAGTCGGGTTATATGTTTGCGGACCTACTGTTTATAGTGATGTTCATTTAGGGAACTGTCGTACTTTTGTGATGTTCGATCTAATATATCGTTATTTGCTTCATTTGGGGTATAAAGTAAGGTATGTTCGTAACATAACCGACGCAGGACATTTGGAAGGAGATATGGATGAAGGAGATGATAAGTTCGCGAAAAAAGCCAGACTGGAGCAACTCGAGCCAATGGAGATTGTTCAAAAATATACCCTGGGTTTTCACGATGTCATGCGACTTTTTAATGCTTTACCTCCAGGAATCGAACCAACTGCTACCGGACATATCATTGAACAGATTGAAATGGTTAAACAGATCATAGAAAATGGGTATGCTTATGAAGTAAATGGTACTGTTTATTTTGATGTCGAGAAATATTGTAAGGAATTTAATTATACCATACTCACGAACAGGCAATTGGATGACCTTCTGGAGAATACAAGAGAATTGGGTGGTCAGAATGAAAAACGGGGCCGACTGGATTTTGCTTTATGGATAAAGGCTAAGCCTGAGCACATCATGCAATGGCCATCGCCATGGGGTACAGGTTTTCCGGGATGGCATATCGAATGCTCTGCCATGAGCAGTAAATATCTTGGTAACAGTTTTGATATTCATGGCGGTGGAATGGATCTTGCCGCTACCCACCATACCAATGAAATTGCCCAATCACAAGCATGTAATCGTGTTCAACCTGCCAAATACTGGATGCATACCAATATGCTGACCGTAAATGGCACGAGAATGTCTAAGAGCAAAGGGAATGGTTTTTTACCTTATGAACTTTTTACAGGCAGCCATAATTTGCTTAAAAGAGGTTATTCTCCAATGTCTGTTCGTTTTTTCATGCTACAGGCTCATTATCGAAGTACACTTGATTTCTCTAATGAAGCATTGGAAGCTTCTGATAAAGGTTTTAAACGTTTGATCAATGCCTATGGACTCCTTAATAAGTTAAATCCATCCCCGAAATCGGATATCGATTTAAAAAGCTTGATCCAACGCTGCTATGCTGCCATGAACGATGATTTTAACAGTCCTGTACTCATTGCTGAACTTTTCGAGGCAGTTCATATCATCAATAGTATTTACGATGAGAAAATAGCGGCTACGCTAAGTGACATTGAAGGCTTGAACAAGCTGATGAAGGATTTTGTGATTGATGTATTAGGTTTGAAGGAAGAAAGTAATCAAACGGATGACCTGGGTAAGCTCCTCGATTTCATCATCAATTTACGTTCCGAAGCGAAGGTCAGCAAGGACTATGCAACCTCTGATAAGATTCGGATTGGATTAAATTCAATAGGAATTCAATTGAAAGATAATAAAGAAGGAACTACCTGGAGCAAAATGTGAGAAATCCTCACATTTGCGGCTTGGCGAAATGCGATAAAACATTTTGATTTAAGTCAGACATGATAAACTCCAAAAAAAATTGAAGTTTATACACATACAATTCCATGTAAAAATTAATAAGTAATGAAGCTGATTCCCATTTTGTTTAGCCTGCTCTTCGCTATTTCTATCAAAAGCTTAGGACAAGAAAGTAATGGAACAGTGAATTCACTCGTTGCAGCAGAAAATTATTTCTCAGCATTAACAAAAAAGAATGGCTCTAAAGATGGCTTTTTAAAAGTTTCAGACGATGAAACCATCATCTTTCGTCCTGATGCTGTAAAAGTTAAAAATTTCTACGGAAAGGGAACAATGGATGGTCCCGGACAGCTGAGTTGGGTGCCTGTTTTTGCCAGAATTTCACAAAGTGGCGATTGGGGATTCACTACAGGACCCTACACTTTTTTAAATGGTGCAAATGCTTCTTATGGCCAATATGTTTCTATATGGAAGACGGATTATAAAGGGGTTTGGAAATTAGCTATAAACCTAAGTATTGCCCATCAAAAACCACTAAACTTACCTGCACTGAGTTTTACAGAAGCAAAAAACATTAAATTCTTTGAACAAATCTCTCAGGCCAGATTAAAACAAAGACGAGAAATAATCACCACCACAGATAAGCTATTTTCAAATACTCTGATTAATGATCAACCCTTAGCCCATGATATTTTCCTTTCGGAGGATGCCCGTTTTTTATTCCCGGGGGAGGAACCAATCATTGGAAAAGCTAGAATTAACAATTTTTTAGGTAAAAATCAGATGAGTATTGAATCCGAGCCACTGAGTGCCGATCGTGCTTTGGGAAGTGACCTTGCCTATTCACTCGGTATAGCCTATATCACTCGAAGAAAAGTTACTACAAAATATCATTATATTAGAATTTGGGAATCTCAAGAAGAACGTAAGTGGAATGTGATCCTGGAAATATATTCACCCTCCGGAAACCAATAGCTATCGAGTCGACCCTTGACCGATACTTTTGTCTGGCGAAAGCTTTTCAATAAATTTCATGAGTACCCGAACTCTGGTCTTTATCCTGATCAGATTCGTCAGGATTTTAAAGTTCCTATCTTAAATTGGGCAGAGTTTTATTGCTTTAAAAGAATCCAGTGGACCTGAAGATGATGCCACAATCTGAGCCATTAAATTAACCCGGATTATGATATAACCTGAGTTCGATATAAACAATCTGATTCATGTGAGATTGATAAAAGATATTGCCCGTGCCTGATTATTTTTCTCAGTCTGTTGCTCCGGTCGCGTGTTCTGCCCTATTTTTTTTGAAGGAAATGGTATCCTTGTTCTAAAATTCAGTAAGGCCAAAAAGATAGGGCTGCCACCCGGTTTTGCTTAGCAGGGCCTGTGATTCAATTACCGGACTGCCCGTTGCGATGAAATACAGCAGCGGGCAAACTAAACCTTGCCGAAGGAGGTATCTTCCGGCGATGGAGCATTTGAGATAAGGTACTATTTTTTGCCGGAAATACTCCTTAGGAAAGGACTGCAGGAAGCGATAACACGCAGGTATTGCTTTCCAAAATCAAATCATAGGCATACGGAGCGGCATGAGAACCATCAAAAAGATAATTTTTAATCTCGAACTGAGATTAATATAGATCATGGTTGCCTTTACAGGCTATTCAGTCGGGCACAAAGATGCCTTCATTCCCGAAATTGATTAATTGATTAGAGTAGATTTTTGATGATCATTTCCGTACTGATCCCTTCTGCTTCTGCCTTGTAGTTTTTTACAATACGATGTCTGAGTATTGATTCGGCAACTGCCATAACATCTTCTTTATCCGGGGAGTATTTACCATTAATTGCTGCATGACATTTAGCTCCGAGGACTAAAAATTGAGAGGCTCTGGGACCGGCACCCCAACTTAGGAATTTATTTACTTCTTCGCTTGCAAAAGCAGTTCCGTGACGTGTTTTTGCAGCGAGTGAAACGGCATATTCCAAAACATTATCCGCAATTGGTATTGTTCGAACTAAGTGCTGAAAATAGCTGATTTCCTGAGCATTTAATATTTTTTTTAATTCTATATTTCGGTTTGCCGTTGTATTTCGAACCACCTTAAGTTCTTCCTCAAATGAAGGATAGGTCAATAGCACATTAAACATAAAGCGATCGAGCTGTGCTTCCGGTAAAGGATAAGTTCCTTCCTGCTCAATGGGATTTTGGGTAGCCAACACAAAAAATGGTTGTGGCAAGTGATGGCTTTGACCACCTACGGTAACCACTTTTTCTTGCATAGCCTCCAGTAATGCTGCCTGCGTTTTTGGAGGAGTTCTATTGATCTCATCAGCCAGAATGATATTCGAAAAGATGGGACCCCTAATAAATTTAAAAGTGCGATCTTCTCCAAGAATCTCTGATCCTATGATGTCAGAAGGCATTAAATCAGGAGTAAACTGAATTCGATTATAGCTAAGATCAAGAACCTCCGCAACAGTTTGTACCAAAAGCGTTTTAGCCAAACCGGGAACCCCAACCAGTAAACAATGTCCATTGCTGAAAATGGAGATAAGGACTGACTTTACCACATCATCCTGACCAATAATAACCTGTGATATTTCTTCCCTGATGCTTTTATAGGAGAGGTGCAGGGCATCTAAAGCTTCTACATCAGTTTGATACGTTTTCATTCTTTAATTTTTAGCGGTGGTCCATCCAGAAAGTTCCCTGCAGGTCTGAAACTCCGCATCAATCTTAATGAAAGTTATTTTCCGACGTTTTTCAAACCACTCACTAATCGTTCGGTTATTCTTATCTTCAAATGCAACATCTTTAATCTTCGGATAATCTTGTTCAAGGTTTGCCTGATGTGGCCCGGTCTTTGATTTGAGACTCAAAAAACGATTACCGGTTTTACCATCAGCTTGCTTAAACAATGCAGGTTTTGAGATACTTCCAACCTTCATGGTGTCTACGGTTAAAAATACTTGAGGATCCAGTTTGTCAGTTGGGATAAATGTTGATCGGCTTTGGACATTTTCGGCATTCAACATCATCCCACCGTTATATTTAGTTTCATTGTTATCAGAATAAATGGAGGCCGCCGAACTGAAATCAATTTTCTTATCGATTACCAATTTGTAAACACTGTCAATCTGAACCTTTGCCCGTTCCAAACTTGCCGGGGTAGGTTCAGTCTTGATCAGAATATGCCTTACATTTACCTGTTCACCACGTCTTTCTATTACTTGCAGTACATGAAATCCAAATTCAGTTTCAAATACCGGTGATAGTTCTCCTGCCTTGAGTTTAAAAGCCATTGCTGCAAATTCTTTTACTAAACTAGATCTGTCCATAAAGCCCAGATCACCTCCCTCACGTGCAGAACCCGGATCCTGGGAATATAATTTAGCAAGAGTCGAAAAATCCTCTCCATTCTTAATTCTTAGACGTAAAACTTCTGCTTTGTCATGAAAGGATTCCTTTTCTGATTTATTCAGTTTTGGAAAAATTATGATCTCCCCAATTTCCACCTCGGTGTTAAAAAATGGCAAACTGTCTTTAGGAATTGCCTCAAAATATCGCTTAACATCCAGAGGAGTAACGGCCACATTCTCCGTAATTTTTGCTTGCATTTTTTGGGCAACAAGCATTTCTCTAATATCCGGCCTGATTTCATCTTTATATTGAATCAAGGAACGACCTAGAAATTCTTCAAGTCGCTCCTGTCCGCCGGCACGACCAGTCATTGAACGTAAACGCCTTTCAATCTCACTGTCAATCTGATCTTCAGTGACTGTAACTGAATCGATAATGGCTTGTTGACCAAGAATTTTCTGTGAAAGTAATCCCTGAAGAATGTTGCATTTTATGTCGGGGTTTGGAGGGTTCCCCTGTGCCAGGTACTGAGAATATTGTAACTCGATTTCTGATTGTAATATTATTGAACTTCCAACTACCGCAGCGACTTTATCAATGGATTTTTTATTATTCTGTGCATAAAGCTGAACCAAGCTTACAAAAAACAGTATGGTTAATATCCCTAAGGCTTTTCTCATTTTTATTTTCTTCTTTTCAACGAATTAAGTTCGCAAAGTGTACCCCCATCAAACAGTCCAATCCCCATAAAAAAACTAAGTCTCATGAAAGAGACCTTTGAAAACTGAATCATACAAATTTATCAGTAATTATTCATAAATCAATGACCTAAATGAACCGGTTTAAATCGGTTTCCAGTAAAAAATTGATGGTTATAACAGAATCTGACACTGAAAGATCAGAACTAAGATATACTTTTGAAAAAGAAGCCCGATGCTTTTAACTATTTTTAACAGATCCTTTACTAAGTTTGTACTCAATTCAACGAAATGATAAAAATGTCGGGTCTTCTTACTAAAAATAGCAATGCCTTAAAAATTTTGATGACAGAGGACCTCTATATTCTTGCTGAAAAAAAGAACGAGAAACAGGCTGCATCTGCTATTAATACCGATCAGGCCTTGTCAAACATCCACAATCGGTCCGTTTCCGAAACTCTAAATCCTGATGTGGCAAATAGGATAGCCCCAACACCAGCCCAGCCCGAAAAAAATATAGTATTTAATTACTTAGGAGAAAACACTAAGCACTTTCTGATCCTGATAGGTGAATCTGAAGAAATGGACATTCATCCCCTGAAAAAAGAAACTCTTTTAAAGATTATGTCAGCAAAAGGGATGGAACTACGTGATCTGGCGGTACTTAACATAAATCAATACCCTGGAGTCAGTTACGACGACCTATTGCAGTTTTTTAGTTTCAATAAATTAGTACTTTTTGGAATCGATCCCCAAGAAATCTCCTTGCCCCCTCACGGTATTAACCAACTCGTACAAATGGAGAGTGTAAAAATTCTTTATACCTATCGTATGGATGAAATGATCAGCGATACTCATAAAAAGCGTGAATTTTGGAATATAATGAAGGATTTTTAAAATGGAACTGGTTT
>VGGW01000135.1 GCA_016868395.1 Bacteroidota bacterium
CGGGCCATTGACAGAACAAGGATTAAAAAGAATTATTTCCTGCGTGGAGGCCATGAAAAAAGTATTGGGTGATGGAATAGGACTGGCTATTGATTGTGGGCCTGGCTTTATGCTATCGGATGCAATCAGACTTTGTAAATCACTCGAACCTTATAATCTGATGTGGATGGAAGATCTTCTAACCGGAGATTACCGCCCTTATGTTATGGCCGATGATTATCTTGAGTTGACCAGAAGCACCTCAGTACCCATTCATACGGGAGAACAAATTTATTTACGACAAAACTTTCGCGAATTAATTGAGCGAAATGCGATTAGAGTAATCGGACCTGATGTAGCTGATGCAGGTGGAATAGCTGAAATGAAATGGATTGCCGAGTTTGCTGATTTACATGGTATTCAAATGGCTCCTCATGGAATTTATGACGGACTCATTGGTAATGCTGCACAGGTACATTTAGGAGCCGTGATGCCACAGAACTTCATCGCTTTTGAATACTCCTTTGCTACGCCAGAATGGTGGTATGACATTTTAGACGGAGTGGAAGATCAAGTTGTCAAAAATGGTCATATTGATGTAACGGATAAACCAGGCTTAGGTGTAAATTTTATCGTGAAAGAAGCTAAGAAATACTTGAGCGAAGAGGATAGTAAGTTTTTTGACTAAGTATTTCCCGATATATTTTGAATTAAATCAATTGATTGATCTCATTTAAAGCAATAATTATGGCTAAAGCATCGAATAACTTTACCGCTCAGCGTAGAAACGCAATTAAAATGTTGGGCTTAGGCTCTACTGCCGGACTTCTGGGTATGTTTGGAAACACTCCTGCACAGGCAGCAAATCTGGATATTCCATCCCATGGACAAGGAATATCCTCTGCAAAAGGTCCATTAATAATAACAGATGTTAGGTGTGCGATTATTGGGGGAAGTCCGGTAGTAAGAATTATGACAAATGAAGGTGTTAGTGGCTACGGACAAGCGGAAAACCGTAAATCCTATTTAAAACCTTATGTACTTTTTTATAAAGAATATTTATTAGGTGAAGACCCAACCAATGTAGAGCGTTGTATGATGAAAATCAGACGCATGGGAGCCTTCAAGCCATGGGGTGCTGCAGTAAGTGCAATCGAGATGGCGCTCTGGGACCTAGCCGGAAAGGCTGCCGGATTGCCTGTTTATAAGTTACTTGGTGGTAAAATTCGTGATCGTGTCAGAATTTATAATGGTGGAATTGCGAGAACAAATCCCCTGAGTGCTAAAGATACCGGCATTGATCCCCAGTATTATGCCGATACGGTTTCCAGACAGAAGGATGCAAAAGAAAAGGTCAGCATCATTAAAATGGCGATTGGCTTTCATAGCTCAATGGGCTCACAAGCGCCCAATTTTTTTTATGGTGATCCGGTTGGTCCAAAAAATCCACCCCATGCTAATCGTGGCCCGCTGACAGAACAAGGATTAAAAAGAATAATTTCCTGTGTTGAGGCAATGAAAAAAATTCTAGGCGACGAGATAGGCTTAGCTTTGGATTGTGGGCCCGGATTTATGTTATCTGATGCGATCAGACTTTGCAAAGCATTAGAACCTTACAATCTGATGTGGATGGAAGACCTGCTTACCGGAGACTATCGTCCTTATGTCATGGCTGACGATTACCTCGAGTTGACCAGAAGTACGACGGTGCCCATTCATACAGGCGAACAGATTTATCTTCGTCAAAATTTTCGGGAATTGATAGAAAAAAATGCAGTACGGGTTGTTGGACCTGACGTAGCTGATGTAGGTGGAATGGCCGAAATTAAATGGATTGCTGAATATGCCGATTTGCACGGAATCCAAATGGCGCCTCACGGTATTTTTAACGGACTGATTGGAAATGCTGCTCAGGTACATGTAGGGGCCGTAATGCCCCAGAATTTCATTGCTTTTGAATATTCAGTGGCAACACCCGAGTGGTGGTATGATATCATAACAGGGCTTCCTGATCCACTTGTGAAAAATGGACACATAGATGTATGGGATAGTCCGGGTTTAGGGGTTAATTTTATTGTGAAAGAAGCAAAAAAATACTTATCAGAAGAAGATAAGAATTTTTTTGATTAAGATATTCATTTAAACTAATGTAATTCAGTAGATTAATATTATTAATTCTATTATCTATGACTAAAGGAAAAAATGATTTTGGTATTCCGCGTAGAAACGCACTTAAAATGCTGGGTTTGGGCACAGCGTCCGGTCTTCTTGGGCTATTCGATAACAATCCTGCACATGCTGCTGCAAACAAGAGTAATCTTTTGGCGAATGGATTGGTTACTGAAAAGGCTGCACTAAAGATTGTAGATCTTAAGTGTGCTATCATTGGAGGCAGCGCTGTAGTACGGATAGTAACCAATGAAGGCATAAGTGGGTATGCACAGGCGGAAACTCCCAAGCCTTACCTTAAACCATTTGTACTTTTTTATAAAGACTATTTGATTGGAGAGGATCCCACCAATGTGGAGCGGGTAATGATGAAGATCAGACGGATGGGCAGTTTCAAACCATGGGGAAGTGCAGTAAGTATTATCGAGACAGCTCTTTGGGATATTGCAGGTAAAGCAGCTAATCTTCCTATTTATAAACTTTTGGGCGGTAAGGTTCGCGACCAGGTACGTTGCTATGCCAGTTATGGTAAAGGAATACGCTTTACCGTAGAGGGAAAAACACCTCAACATTATCGTGACTGGGCCGAAAAGGTCAAATCTTCCGGATATGGTTGGGAAATAATCAAGGAAAACATAGGTTTTCACGGTCCTTCCATGAAAAATAATCCTGATTTTAGCTACAGTAACCTGAGTAAATCTCCTGACAGCAAAAAAGATGCACCGTATTATCGCGGACCAATGAAGGCTACCGGGTATAAAATGGTGGTTGACCATGTCGAAGGTATGAGAAAAGCTTTGGGTGACGATATAGACCTTGGCCTTGATATTGGACCAGGCTTTATGTTGTTTGATGCCATTAAAATGGCGAACTTGTTGGAACCTTATAATATTTGTTGGCTTGAAGATATGTTATCCGGGGATTATACTCCATATGTTACGGCAGACGATTATCGCCAGCTTACTGAAAGTACCTCGGTTCCTATATTTACAGGTGAACAGATTTATCTTAGGCAAAACTTCCGTGAATTGATAGATAGACATGCAATTGATATTTTAGGTCCGGATCCTGCAGATATGGGAGGTATATCAGAACTTAAATGGGTTGCACAACATGCGGATCTTTATGGGATTAAGATAGCTCCCCATGGAACCTTTAATGGCTTACTTGGCCTTGCTGCACAAGTTCAGGTTGGTGCAACCATGCCTGAGAATTTCATTGCATTTGAATATACACTGGCAGCACCTTTTTGGTATGATATCATAGAAGGCCTTCCTAATCCAATAGTTAAGGACGGCCTTATTGATGTTTGGGACAGGCCTGGATTGGGTGTGAATTTTATCGAAAAAGAAGCAAAAAAATATTTAAGCGAGGAAGACAAAAATTTCTTTGATTAAAAATATACTAACTCAAAATACAAAATAAATTATGGAAGACTTCAATTTAAACTCTAGTCGTCGTGATGCATTAAAGATGCTCACTCTTGGTTCTTCTGCCGGGTTGTTAGGATTATTCGGAACTGCAGAAGCTCATGCAGCAAATTACGAAACACCTAGCTACCAAAAGGGTTTAGCTCCGGTAAGGATTAAAAGTGTTAAAGCTATTGTTACTGCGCCTGCAGGATCTAATTTGATCGTTGTAAAGGTTGAAACCACCGAGCCAGGGCTATATGGATATGGTTGTGCAACCTTTACTCAACGTGCATTTGCCGTAGTTTCTGCGATTAATGACTACCTGAATGACTTCTGTGCCGGTAAGGATGTTGACAATATTGAAGATATGTGGAATTCCTGTTATGTTAGTTCTTACTGGCGTAATAGTGCGGTATTGAATAATGCCTTAAGTGGACTTGATGAAGCACTTTGGGATATTAAAGGTAAACGGGCTAATATGCCGGTTTATCAGCTTTTAGGTGGTAAATCGCGGTTTGCAATTCCTTGCTACGGTCATGCGGGTGGTACCACTCCTGAAGCGGTAGCCGAAAGTGTTCAGTCGTTCATGGCACAAGGATATAAATATATCAGGATTCAACAAGGGGGTTATGGTGGTGTAGGAGCAAACGCTAAACAACCTGATTTTAAGGTAGCAGGTTATGGATATGAAGGAGATCGTCATATTAATGAGTATGCCTATATCAAGGGGGTTCCTAAAATGTTTGAAACCGTTAGAAAGGTTTGTGGAGAAGAGATTGAATTATTGCATGATATCCATGAGAATACGCAGCCAATGGATTCCATTAACATGATTAAACAGTTGGAGCAATACCGTCCATTCTTCATCGAAGATCCTTTCTCTCCTGAAAATATGGAATGGTTCAAACTTCTTCGTCAGACTACCTCTGTACCGATTGCTATGGGAGAACTATTTAATAATATTAATGAGTTTAAAATGCCTATGGTTAATCAATGGTTTGATTATATCAGAATCCATGTTTCCCAAATAGGCGGTATTACCCCGGCTATGAAAGTGGCCAGGTTGGGCGAGTGGTTTAATATTAGAACCGCATGGCATGGTCCGGGTGATGTCTCTCCTGTTGGTCACGCGGCACATGCTCATATCGATCTTGCCGTTTGGAACTTCGGAATTCAGGAGGCAGCTCTCATTTCGGATAAATCAAGGGCCATATTCCCTGGTTCTCCGACAATGAAAGATGGTTATATGTATGTGAATGAAGTACCTGGACTGGGTGTGGAAGTGAACGAAAAAGAGGCTGCAAAATATCCAATAAGTACTAAATCTAACTGGCAAGTTAGAAAGACTGATGGAACCATTATCAGGCCCTAACTATTCTTCTTAGAGGAATTCGTTTAGGGTCAAGCGAACTCAAGGTTATAAACTTGTTCTTTCGGGTTAAAATAACATTTGAAAGATACATGAAATGAATAAACCGGAAAGAGCTTTGTTTTTTCCGGTTTATTTTAATTTTTTAGGCCTTAAATTCTAAAAATCTTACGCTAATGCTTAATTAAACCTCTCAAATTAAGGATATTGATTCAATTTGAATTCCCGTCAGCAAAAAATCCATCTTAAATTTAAAATATCCGGGTGCCTAAGCCAAAGAATAAACAATAAAAAGATTAATTTGAGTCAGTTTAAATTTTAAATCAAATGAAATCAGGAACAAAGAAATACGAAATCTCCCGTCGTGCAGCAATCCAGTCAGTTTTAGGGGTTGCCGGTATGGGTATAATGGCCTTACCAGAATCATCTTATGCAAAAGGGGGCGGTAATACATTATCATCGTCCCCAACTGAACAAATAAAAGGTAATGGTGAAGTTAAAATTACTAAGCTTGAAACCTTTCTTGTAAAACCTCGCTGGATATTTTTAAAAATTCATACAGATGTTGGAGTTGTAGGATTAGGCGAACCTTTGTTAGAAGGGCGAGCATTGACTATACAAACCGCTATTAAGGAGATTGAACCCTATTTGATCGGTAAAGACCCCAGAAATGTTGTTCATCATTGGCAAGCAATTTATCGGCATGCCTTTTATCGTGGAGGTCCTATACTGACCAGTGCTCTGAGTGGAATTGATCAGGCTTTGTGGGATATTAAGGGTAAACTTCTTAACGTTCCGGTTTATGAATTATTAGGTGGTCCTACCCGAGATCGGGTGAGAGTCTACGGACGTGCAAGCACTGCCGAGCAAATGAAACAACAAAAAGCAGCCGGTTTTACTGTTGTTAAAACCGGAGTTGCAAAAAAAACTCATGCAAATATTGTCGAGAATCCAAGATTTATTAAATATGCCATAGACAATTTTGCTTCCCTTAGAGATGCAGGGGGTGATGACATGGATATAGGTATTGACTTTCATGGTGCCATCTCTCCACAAACTGCAAAAATTCTAATAAAGGAATTGGAGGTATACCAGCCTATGTTTGTTGAGGAACCCTGCCAATGTCAAAATGTGGATACTATGGTCGAAATTGCTAAGGGAACGCATATTCCAATTGCTACAGGAGAACGAATTTTTACCAAATGGGGTTTCCGGGAAATTCTTGAAAAGGGAGCTGCAAGTATCATTCAACCGGACCTTTGTCATGCAGGTGGTATAACAGAAGGACGTATAATTGCAGGCATGGCAGAAGCATATTATGTTCCAATTGCACCTCATAATCCGATGGGACCAATATCACTGGCTGTAGGCCTGCAATTAGCCGCAAGTATTCCTAATTTTTTGGTTCAGGAACAGGTTACCCTCGGGGAAGGATATTTAAAAAATCCTTTTAAGATACAAAAGGATGGTACTGTTCTTATTCCTAAAGGACCGGGATTAGGAGTGGAGCTGGATGAAGCCTTGATGGCAGATAAAATCGGCCATGATTGGAAAAATCCTGAAACTTATAATTCACTTGACGGTTCTGTGGTTGACTGGTAAATCGAAACCCTTATACTGACCATTAGAGTATTTGAGTTGATTTTTGCTTTTTAACGCAATTAATCTGATTTAAAATCAACTTATTGGCTCTTTTGCTAAGTACCAAATAAGTTTTTTTAAGGCCATATTATTGACATTTTATTTGACCAAAAATGAAAAGTATCATCAAACAAATCGCTGAAAGCAACAGAGCAAATGAAAAAGCTGAAGTTGCAGCAGCCCAAGCCGAGATTAATCATCCAAATACAATGGAGAACCGGCGTAATTTTTTAAAGAAAACAGCGATTGGAGGTATTAGCCTTGGTGGCCTCATGGGATTATCTATTGGTGATACCTTGGCTGAGACAACGTCGAATGTCAAACGTGCCTCAAGTCCCTCAGATTTGAAGATTACTGATATGCGTTATTGCCTGACCGATGTGATGGGTGGTACCGCCATTATCCGAATCGATACGAATCAAGGTATCTATGGACTAGGAGAGGTAAGAGATGCTGCTGATGCCCGTTATGCCCTAATGTTAAAGAGTCGCATACTTGGATTAAATCCATGTAACGTTGAAATGATTTTTAAAATTATTAAACAATTTGGTGGGCCCGCTCGTCAGGCTGGTGGTGTTTGTGCTGTTGAAATGGCCTTATGGGATCTCTGTGGTAAAGCTTATAATGTTCCGGCTTGGCAGCTATTGGGTGGCAGATACCGGGACAAGGTAAGATTGTATGCAGATACTCCCGAATCCAGTTCACCTGCAGAGCAGGAGCGACTGATCCGATATCGAATCAATGAACAGGGCTACACCTGGCTGAAGATGGATGTATCGATTAGGAAATTAAGAGGTAAGACCGGTAGCTTGGTAAATTCTGAATTTTGGAATAATCTGGGCGGTACGGCGGGTGATTATATGTCTTATAATAACACGATGCATCCTTTTACTCAAATTCAGATTACCGATAAAGGTTTAGAGGAATTAACCCAAATTGTAGAAAACATAAGAAATGTAGTAGGTTATGAAATTCCGATTTCAACCGATCATTATGGTCATTTTGACTTGAACAATGGGATTCGATTGGGTAAAGCATTAGAAAAATATAGACTGGCCTGGTTAGAAGATATGGTTCCTTGGCAATATACCGAGCAATGGAAAATAATTTCTGATGCCTTGGAAACACCCACAACTACCGGTGAAGACATTTATTTGCTGAAGGATTTTAAACCATTGATCCATACCCGAGCAGTAGATATTATTCATCCAGATCTTGCTTCTTCAGGAGGATTGCTTGAAACAAAAAGAATCGGTGATTATGCGGAGGAATTTGGAATTGCCATGGCCATGCATCAGGCAGGAACTCCTGTTTCATTTATGGCTAATGTCCACTGTGCTGCCGCGACCCAGAATTTTCTTGCACTTGAGCATCATTCAGTAGATCTTCCTTGGTGGGAGGATTTAGTAAAAACAACAGATGGTAAAAAGATGA
>VGGW01000136.1 GCA_016868395.1 Bacteroidota bacterium
CGGTTAAAAAGGTGGTTTTACCTGTAAAAAATTATCGATTTGATAAAAATTTGTCTGCTCGCTATTTTCCAATACCTCCAAAAGTTAGCAATGTATACAGCTCAGAAGAGCAGCTGTTTATGGTTGATACTGTGGTTAATAATCTGGTAAGGCCCTATAGTATTGTTTTCATGCCAGATAATACAGTTCTAATTGCAGAGAGAAGCGGTAAATTACTGAAAGTTAAAGATGGAAAGATTCAGCCCAATCCAATTGCCGGAAATGTCCCTACAAGTTTACGGGATGTTAAACTTCATCCCAACTTTGAGAAGAACAGAATAATTTACTTTTCCTATTTTATTGAGCCAAAAACACCGGATACCGGTTATACCGCTTTGATGAGGGGAAAATTGATTGATGACAAGTTCGTTGATGAAGAGATGATTTATAAAGCCGGGCCCTTTAAGCGGAATGGCGACTGGTTTGGAAGTAAAATTGGATTTGATGATCAGGGATTTCTCTATTTTACCGTGGGAATTCATAGTGACAGGATGAATTCACAAACACTTTCTGCACCTGATGGAAAAACAATGAGGTTGCATGATGATGGTAGTATTCCCAAAGATAATCCATTTATAAATACCCCCGGAGCTTTACCTGAGATTTATTCTTATGGACATCGAATGCATCAGGGTTTTCGCCGGGATCCAAAGACAGAAAGAATATTTTTTGTTGAATTTGGTGAATTGGCGGGTGATGAATTGAATATTTTAAAAAAAGGTGCAAATTATGGCTGGCCCTTGGCCACCTTTAGTTTGGAATACAATGGCTCCATTATTTCTGAAAGTCCCTACCGTGAAGGAACAGAACCTCCAATTCATCACTATGCAATTGCACCTTCTGATTTGGATTTCGTTTATGGTGCTCGTTATCCGGCATGGAATGGTAATATTTTTATTGGCGGACTGGCGACAAAAAAGCTTTATCGGGTGGTATTGAAAGATGATAAATTTGTACATGATGAGGCTATGTTGCAGAATCTGGGTAGAATAAGAGATGTAAAATATGGTCCAGATCAGTTTTTATACGTGTTGACAGAGGATACCGGTATCCTGATCAGATTAGTTCCCGTAAGTAAGATTTAAAGGCAATCTACATGCCATAGGAATTATTCCAAATTATTGGATAAAAAAAATGAATAAATAATGAAACGCCGAAATTTAATTAAAGGTTTAGCCTTAATGCCACTTGCCGGAGGAGCCCTCTCTAAGGGTTCTTTACTTGCTTCAGAACATCATTCTTCCCGAAAATCCTTATTGTTTGAGGGGATTAATGATAATGGTAAAATCACCACCTTGTCGTCATTCATGGCAGATAACAATATTTTTCGTTCTATAGGTGTTGAGCCTATCATCAACTGTCGTGGAGCCTATACCATAATTGGTGGCTCCTTGGAACTCCCGCCTATTCGAGAGGCCATGGAAGCGGCCTCCCAAAACTTTGTTCAGTATGATGAGCTTGCCAAAGGGATCGGACAAAGAATTGCAGATCTCACGAAGGCGGAATGGGGAATGGTTTCTGCCGGATGTGCTGCAGGGATGAAGCATGTCACCGCTGCTTGTGTGACCGGGGGTAGCCCTGAAAAGCTAATCAGAATTCCAAATTTGGCCGGATTTGACAAGAATGAAGTAATTATTCCTTTATATTCCTGTAATACGTATGATCATGCTATTCGAAATATTGGTGTAACTATCGTACACGTGGAAACACCGGAAGAACTTGAAAAAGCAATCAATCCAAAAACAGCCATGATTTATGTCAACGCTGTTAATGGTTCATTTACAGGTCAGGCTTTTTCTCTTGAAGTAATAGCGTCTATTGCTAAACCAAGAAAAATTCCTGTTTTAATTGATGCTGCTGCCGAAAATCTTACTATTCCTTCCGTTCACCTTGAGCGTGGTGCGGATGTCGTTGCTTATAGTGGTGGAAAAGCAATGCGCGGACCTCAAAGTGCCGGGTTATTATTGGGTAATAAGGACATTCTCATGGCTGCATGGCAAGCAAGTTCACCACATCACGGACCGGGCAGGGACAATAAAGTTGGACGTGAAGAAATGATAGGAATGATGGCTGCCGTTGAAACATGGATCAAACGTGACCATGATGCTGAATATAAGTCTTGGCTTAATCGATTGGATGTGATCGCAAAAAAAGTTTCAAGCATTCAGACGGTGACCATAAACGTTACAGAACCGGTGGAACTTTCTAATAAGCATCCTACCTTGTGGATTAGCTGGGAGCCTAAAAAATTAAATATCACTGGCTATGAACTTGCTGAAGAAATCAGCAGTACCAAACCTAGGGTTGCTGTCGGTTCTCGTGATGAGAGTGATGGTAGAACTACTATTGACATCGTTTCAAGTCATATGAAGGATGGTGAGGACTTGATTGTTGCAAACAGAATATTTGAAGTCCTCAGCAAGAAACGCAGTCCTAAATCCGAGGTAATGGCCGCCCCGGCAGCAAATATTAGTGGTCAGTGGAAGGTTGAGGTTAAGTATTTTAATAGTGTGGTACAGCATCACTTTTCAATTCAGCAAGATGGGAACTGGATCAATGGAACTCATAAAGGCGACTTTGATATTCGTGATATTAGTGGTACAATCGAAGGAAATCAGGTTCAAATGAGCAGTATTTTAAGATTATCTGGTGATCAGATAACCTTTTACTTTTCAGGGATACTTAGTGGAGAGACCATTTCAGGTGATATTCATATGGGGGAATACCTTACTGCGAAATTCAAAGCCAGTAAATCATTAGATAAACCAATCCGAAAGAAAATTCTTGTTCCAAAAGGTCCTCCTTTGGCAACCTGATATATATATTTTGGTTAATTTTTAGTTTTATTCATATGAGATTGGAATGAAATCGTAAAAACTAATTAAGTATTGAAGAATTAATTCCCAATTTCTTAATTTAAAATCCATTGGCATGAAAAAAATATTATACCTGGCAGTCATTTGTTTTCTCTTCAGCAATTGTAATCAGAAGGGAAATTATGAGGCCATCTTTTCCAATCCTGATCAGTACGCTCAAACCGTAGGACGCTTAACTCAGGTCATTACACATGATATTTTTTCTCCGCCTGTGGCCAGTAGAATCTATGCATACAGCAGCATAGCGGGATATGAAGTGATTGCCAGCCAGTCGAAAGAATATAAACCCTTAAGTGCGAAGCTTGAAGGTCTAAAAGTTGCTCCATCAAATAAGCCCATAAACAAGGAATTTTCTGCTCTTTTGGCCTTTATGTATGTAGGTAAAGAATTGACCTTTTCAAAGGACTCGACCCAGAAAATCATCGATAATATAGTGCAGCTGGCAAAAGACAAGGGTATGCCTGATGAACTGCTCGTGAACTCTCAGGAATTTGCCGGTTCAGTAAGTAAGGCAGTTTTAGATTGGTCAAAAAAGGATAATTATAAACAAACCCGGTCTGCGGTAAAATATACGGTCACTAACAAAGAAGGAAGATGGGTACCCACTCCGCCGGCTTACATGCCTGCCGTTGAGCCTAACTGGAAAAAAATACGTACAGTTTTGATAGATTCTGCCAGCCAGTTTTTGCCTAAACCTCCCTCTGATTTTAGTAAGGAAAAGGATAGTGAATTTTATAAACTAGCCAATGAAGTTTATGAGACCGGAAAAAATTTAAGTGATGAACAAAAGGCAATTGCCGATTTTTGGGATTGTAACGGTTTTAAAGTGAATGTTTCCGGTCATGTCATGTTTGCAACTAAGGCCATGACTCCAGGAGGGCACTGGATGGGAATAACCGGAATTGTTTGTCAGGCGCAGAATGCAGATTTTGATAAAACAGTATTTTCCTATCTAGGGGTTTCTATTGCCGTTATGGATGCCTTTATTGCCTGTTGGAACACCAAATTTACTTATGACCTTGTTCGTCCTGAAACCTATATCAACATGTACATGGATAACCAATGGAAACCCTATTTACAAACACCACCATTTCCTGAATACACCAGTGGTCACTCCATTATCTCCAGTGCCTCTGCAATGGTTTTGACTAAGATATTTGGTGATAATACCCCGTTTGTTGATAATACCGAAAGAGCTTGGGGCTGGCCCGACAGAAAATATGAAAATGTCAAACAAGCGGCGAATGAAGCTGCATTGAGTCGTCTCTATGGCGGAATTCACTATCGGGAAGCCATGGAAGAGGGGATGATAGAGGGTGAAAAAATAGGGGAGCTGGTATTCAGTAAGTTAAAATAGCCATTTTGACTTTAATTTATAATTCGAATAGCGGTGGCTCAAATTTCAAATTTTAATCAAAATAAATGATTTTGAGTTTTAATTTTTTATTCCAAATTTTTTAAATAGAATTGTGCCGTACAATGTCGTATACCACTGAATTATGAATATCAAAGAAATGAAAAGAATGTTAATTATGGGTGTATGTGCCCTTTCTATTGCCTGTAATAGCGCTTCAGAAAAATCAAGTAATGCCGATAGCACCGCTTCAATTCAAATGGACACCACTGCTGTGAATGCTACTGTAACTGAAGTAATCGACACGACCAGTTCGCCCATTCAAGCCTCCGAGACCAAAGTTTCTGAGGTAAAGGTAAAAGAAGCTCCTGTTGTCAAAGAAGTTAAATCCCCAGAACCTGCCCTTGTTGAACAGAAAGTAGATACCAAAAAGGGGGAAACCTTAATATCAAAATCTGACTGTTTTGCTTGTCATAAAGTGAATGAAAAACTATTGGGGCCTAGCTATAAGGATGTGGCTAACAAATATCCAAAAACAAAAGCCAACATAGATTATCTGGTAAATAAGATCAAAGTTGGGGGAAGCGGGGTTTGGGGAGCAATTCCCATGTCACCACATCCGGCACTTTCTGATGATGATGCTGAGGCTATGGTCCAGTACATCTTGAGTTTAAAATAATAGGCTTTTTTAGAACCTGAGTATAACCAGCCTCAGGTTCTTTTCTTTAAATCCAAATTGGATAGGTTTCTGTAACATTTTACCATGTTATTGCACTCCTCTTAAGATAATTTTAAATTGCATCAATAAATAGTTCTACTCTCGGCAAATTTTTATTCAAATGGTTAATCTTATGCTTAATACTTATCAATTTTCGATTATGAAATCATTAAGTTTCACACTTCTATTATTATGCACTATGCAAATGACAAAGACTCAAAATAGCGATTCACCCATGTTTATTTCTACTGCCCTTACCACACTGAACGGTTTTACCCGTGGAATTGAGGGCCCGGCTGTTAGCAAATTCGGCATGTTATATGTTGTAAATTTCGCTAAAGAGGGCACTATTGGGCAGGTAAGTCCTGATGGTACAGCCAGCCTTTTTATCGAATTGCCCTCCGGAAGTATTGGAAATGGGATTCGATTTGATAGCAAAGGAAATATGCTTATTGCTGATTATACTAAACACAATATTCTGAAAGTCAATATGTTGACTAAGGAAATTTCGGTATTTGCGCATAATCCAAAGATGAGTCAGCCAAATGATATCGCCATCGACAACAAAGATAGACTATATGCCAGTGATCCTAATTGGGCTGCCGGTACCGGTAGAATCTGGAGAATTGATCTTAATGGTAAGACTACTAAGTTAGACAGTATGGGAACAGCAAATGGTATTGAAGTCAGTCCTAACAATAAATTACTGTATGTTAATGAAACTGTCCAACGTAAAGTATGGGTTTATGATTTGTCTGAAAAAGGTGAAGTGAGCAACAAGCGTTTGTTTCATGAATTTCCGGATTTCGGAATGGACGGCATGCGCTGTGATGTGGATGGAAATTTATACATTACCCGTCATGGAAAGGGTACTGTAGCTAAATTATCTCCATCAGGAAAGTTAATTACTGAAATTAAATTGAGTGGTAAGCTTCCAAGTAATATTGCATTTGGTGGAGTAGATGGCCGAACCGCCTATGTTACATTACAAGACAAAGGTAATGTTGAAACTTTTAGGGTTGATAAGCCGGGTCGTGAATGGCAGATGTCAAAAAAGAACTAATTATCCAAACAATTTAAATAAAAATGAAAACAGAAAGAAGATCAGTATTAAAGAAGTTATTCGCTTCAGTTCTTGGAGTGACCGGATTAGGGGCAGTAGCTAGTGCTAAGGGAGTGACGTCAAGCCCTGAAAAAGAAGTTGGCAATGTAATATCCGATCAAAACGTTCCTATGTTTTCCGGACACGTAATTCATAATGGCTTAGTTTATATCGCCGGTAAAGGCGCTCATACAGCACCATTTGAGATTAAGGCTCATACGGAAATTGTTCTCAAGGAACTTGAGAAGGAATTGATCAGAGCCGGTTCTTCTATGGAAAAAGTTTTAAAGGTTACAGTTTACCTAAATGATATTGCTGATTATAAAGGGATGAATGAGGTTTATAAAGGACGGTTTGGAAATAAACCTCCTGTTCGTTCAACGCTTGCCGTAGCTAAAGGTGGTGTTCCGGGCGACTCATTAGTGGAGATGGACGCCATTGCATACCTGTAATTATTCGACAAGGATTACAGTATCAAATTTTCAATTGATAAAAGTATAATCAGTGCAGCCAATATAAATTTGAATATTTATATTGGCTGTGATATTGTTAGTAAAAACCTAATTTTCAACTAATTTTGTTCAAACTTAATTCAATGGAAAAATATAAATTATATACAGTTTTATTTTTTTGTGGTGTAAGTCTATTTGTTCTATTATCATCTCATAGCTACCGATCATTTGAGCTAAGAACAAGCGATTTATATGCGCATACAGACACCGTAAACAATGTTGGATGGATTGCACCTGCTTCGGCAGATTCAATAATTAATCCAATACCAGTTACTAAAGAGTCGGTTTCAAAGGGCGAGGAGTTATATAGTATGTACTGCTTTTCATGCCATGGAGACACCGGTTATGGTGACGGACCGGCCGGGGGTTCAATGGGGGTAAGACCGGCAAATTTTCATGATCAGCGCGTAATCAAACAAAAGGATGGTGCTTTATTCTGGAAATTAACTAATGGAAAGGGTAATATGCCGCCATTTAAAGAAGCTTTAACCGAGGAACAACGCTGGCAGCTGATTGTTTTTCTTCGTGAATTGGGAAAATCTGAATAATTAAACCATGAAGATCAGAAACATTTTAATAGCACTGGGATTTTGTATTAGTTTAAATCTTCCATTCAACTCGAAAGCGCAAAATTCTGAGAAAACTGCAGATAGTAAGCCTTCCAGAATTACCCGGCCAACTCAATTGACACCGGTGGCTTTGAGGCCGGATATTTTGGTTGAAAAATTTGTTGATATAGAACCTAACGCTGTTCGATTATTAATCCATCCGGTTTCGGGAGATTTTTATTATACCACATTTGAAGGTGGGGTATTTCATCTTACAAACGAAAATGGATCGCTCATTTCAAAGAAAATTCTTTCCGTAGAAAATCATGGTATCAATAAATTACAGGGAGCTGCATTTTCGGGTTCTGACTTATTTTTATGTGGCAATACCACCGAAAACAGCAATAGAGGAACAAGAGGTAGATTAGTAAGGTTTACGATATCACCTAAATCGAGTCTTTCAATGACTGTCGTTTTCAATACTGAGGTTTATGGTTTGAATGCCACAACCTGGGATCATGGTTGGAACGCATTGGTTTTAAGTCCGGACGCTCAACATATTTTTGTCACCTCCGGCTCCAGAACCGGTCATGGCGAAATTCAGGACGATAAGGGCGTTTATCCTAATGAACGTGACAATGCCTTAACGACCAAAATCTTTAAAATCCCTGTAAATGCTAAAGACTTACTTTTACCAAATGATATAGGAAAATTAAAAGCAGATGGTTATTTGTTTGCCGAAGGAATACGTAATGCCTACG
>VGGW01000137.1 GCA_016868395.1 Bacteroidota bacterium
CAACCGGGGTAAATGTTACTGCCAGTGGTGGTCAGCCCGGACAGAATGCTGTAGTAAGGATTCGTGGTAATGGTTCGATCAATGGAAGTAATGTTCCTTTGTACATTGTTGACGGTGTTGAGATCAGTGCGGCAAACTTTCAAACAATGAATGCGGGCGACTTCGAAAATGTTGAAGTTTTGAAAGATGCGATTTCAACCGGTGTTTATGGTTCAAGAGGATCTAATGGTGTAATCGTAGTAACGACTAAGCAAGGAAAGTCAGGGCAGATTCAATTTAACTATGACGCACAGGTTGGTCAGAGCGAAATGCCGGAAGACAAGCTCATCGTGATGAACAGCGAACAAAAAATTGACTACGAGCTCGCCAATGGAAATCCATACGGGTGGTCTGCCGCAGAAGCTGCCGAATTAAGGGCGGTGAATTTTAGCTGGAAAGATGCATTATTTCAAACCGGCCAAACACAACAACATCAGATCAGCGCAAACGGAGGTACGGAAGCTACGAAATTTTATGCTTCACTTTCTTTCTTGGATCAGGAAGGTATTGTTAAAACCACAGGTTTAAAAAGATACACTGCCCGTGCTAACGTGGACAATCGCGTTAAAAACTTCCGCTTTGGCCTGGGTGTTCAGGGAGGATTTTCAAGGCGAAATAATACAGCCGAGAATAATACAAGCCTTAGTTCTCCATTGAACGCAGTTCGCTGGAGTAATCCTTATGAACGCGATTTTACCTCAACAGGTGAATATAATGAATCAGGTGGTCCTAAAACCGGACAATTAACTTCTGGGCAGAACAACGGTGCTATGGAATTATTCCTAAACAGAAATGATGGTAAGCAGCTCAAAGGATTGGTGACATCCTACATTGAATATCACATACCTGCAGTTAAAGGATTATTTTTGAGAACCAATTGGGGTGGAGATTATACACAAGATGAAGTCGACAACTTTGTCAATCCACGAGTTTCAGGAGCTCAGGCAAGACAAGGTGCGCTAACCAGATCTTTCAGCAGAAATTTCCGTTACACCGGAACTACTTCACTGAATTATGCAAAAACTATTAATAAGCATGAAATTAGTGGTGGTTTATTTACCGAAGTGGTAAAAAATACTTTCAGGTCATTTGGCTTTACAGGATATGGCTTCACCACTGGATTTGAGAACGAAGCGGGTATTACTCCAGGTACGGCTACAACTCCAAGTCTGATCGCGCCGGTTACTGGTTTCGGAACTCAAAATGGCTTATTATCTTATTTCGGTCTTGCAAACTACGGATATGATGGAAAGTATTTCTTGAATATAGTAGCAAGAAGAGATGGTTCCTCCAGGTTTGGTTCTGGTAACAGATGGGCAAACTTTGGATCAGTGGGAGTTTCATGGATGATCTCTCAGGAATCATTTGTTAAAAATATCAATTTTATCACCGATCTGAGATTACGTGCCAGCTATGGTACCACGGGTAATCAGGGTACTGAAGATTTTCCCACACCAATCTTCGGAAGAGCAGTCTACGCAGGTGTCAGCGGATTTACCCCGACCTCACCGGGTAATCCCCAGTTGACCTGGGAAACAGGTTCGACCGCCAACGTAGGTTTGGATTTCGGTTTTTTGAGTAATCGTATTTCAGGAACAATTGAATACTATAATCGTGAGACTATCGATCAGCTATATGGTGTGCCTGTTGACCCAGCGGCTGCAGGTTTTACTTCAATCACCAGTAACTTTGGTTCTCTAAGAAATAGAGGAGTTGAATTTTCGCTCCGCGGTGATGTAATCAGAACTACCTCATTACGCTGGAATGTTGGAGGAAATATTTCCTATAACAAGAATCAAATCTTGGATATCCCTAGAGATGATGTTATTTCTGGCGTCACAATCTTGAAAGAAGGAAAACCTTTGAATAGCTTATTTCTGGTTCCTTTTGCCGGTGTTGATCCTGCAACCGGAAACGCATTGTATCGCAAAAAGGATGGAACGATTACTCCTACATTTAATGTTGCCGACAAAATTGTTTATGGTACTTCAGATGCACCGCTTTTTGGAGCTATTACTACTGATTTCAGTTATAAGGGTTTTGATTTCGGGGCATTGGTGACCTTCTTTCTAGACAAGCAGATGTACAATAATGACTTAAATAATCTTACTAATCCGACTTATTACTATGATAATATGCATATTGATGTATTAAAGGAATGGAGAACTCCCGGACAAATTACTAATGTTCCAAGATGGTCTGCCTCTGGTGGGAATGCTTACCAGGCTCAAACAAGTCGGTTTTTGGAGAAAGCTGATTTCTGGAGATTACGTAACGTAACTTTCGGATATACGGTTCCATCAACTGCTCTTAGTAGAGTGAAGGTCAGATCAGCAAGGGTATTCCTTCAGGGACAAAATTTGTGGACAGCTACTGAATTCAGAGGCTTTGACCCTGAAGCCACAGGGATATCCTTGAACGGTGCTCAATACCCTGCATTGAAACAACTGACTTTAGGTTTATCAATAGGTTTTTAATTCTAAATAGAAAAAATATTATGATCAATATATTAAAACGTACTTCAGTCTTATTTCTTGTAAGCGCATTAACGCTTCAGGGATGTAAGGAGCAAGACATCATAGAATTGCAACCCGAGTATTCTTTAGATGCGGTAAATAACCCTTCTACCATCGCTCAGGTTGAACAAGTGTTAGATGGAGCTTATTCTAACTTCCGCGCAAGCGACTATTATGGATCGGGTAGTGGAACTGGTAGTGGAGCGGCTTTAATGCCCGATGTAATGAGCGACAACCTCTATGAAACTCTTCAAACATTAGCCAATTCAAGGGCTATGGCAGATTGGATTTATCAGCAAAATACAGCTCAGATAAATAACATATACAATGCCATGTATAAGGTAATTTCTGTTGCTAATATTGTTTTAAGAGATGTCGATAAGTTTGCCACCCCGACAAACCAAAAGAGGATCAACCGTATAAAAGGACAAGCCTTAACGATGAGGGCTTTAGCCCACTTTGATTTATTTAAATACTTTGCAGCTAACTATGATCGGAACAGTACAACCACGCTTGCTATGTATTACAGTAAAACTTTTAAGGTTTCTGCAGATGAAAAACCATCAAGGGTATCTAATAAAGCTTATTATGATGATCTTTTTGCAGACCTGACCGCGGCTGAACCGCTTCTGGCAGATGTTGATGTAGCAATAAATCCATCCAATTTGGTAACCCGCCCAAGGCTTAGTCTTGCTGCTCTTCACCTGCTCAGAGCAAGGATTTCTTTGTATGCTGGCTTGTGGCCAGATGCGATCGCCGCGGCAAATAAAGGTATTGCAGTTGCACCTGCCTTAGTTAGTAATCAAACCACTTTCAGTGGCATGTATAATGGCGCTGCAGCAGGTGAAAGTATCTGGAACGTGCAGTTTGATGCCGGTCAAAGCGGCCCAACCTTCTTGGTGTTCTTTGCTACCAATAACCGAAGTTATTTCAGGCCTGCTTTGGAAATAGCTACTGTAGCAGGTAATACCGGCTTGATCAGAAGCAATGATATCCGATATTCTGCTTATTTTACCACTATATCCGGAGGGGTTGCCTTGACTAAATACAAAGGTAAAGGCACCGTTTCTGACGGTAATGCTAATTTCTTAGCCATGAAAACAGCTGAATTGTATTTAATCAGAGCTGAAGCATATGCCAGAAATAATCAGGATGCTTTAGGAATGAGTGATCTCAATACCCTAAGAACAGCCAGAATTACTAACTATGTTCCTGAGTCATTAACCGGAGCAGATCTACAGACTGCTATTGCAGATGAAAGACGCCGTGAACTGATTGGAGAAGGTCATCGCTTTTTCGATTTGAAACGCACAACCAGAACGATTACAAGAGGAAGTACCTGCGGTGTTATTTCAATTTCTCCTACCGGTAAATGTACTCTGAATCCAACAGCAAGAGAATGGGCTTTACCTATCCCGGAAGCTGTAACAAATGCTAATTCCAATATGGTTCAAAATCCAGAGTGGAATCAACCTTAACAAGTTTAATCTAATAAAAGGGTGCCTCATCGAGGCGCCCTTTTTCATTTATATCGGGTGGTTGATTTGACTGATTAGTTTCGGATGCTTTTATAGATTCTCATATTCTCCCCGCTTTGAAAACGCTAAGCGCTCATTGATACCGAATTACTAGGGTTATGGGGATTCTCGAGTAATTTTCGGCTTATTAATGACCCTAAATAATCTGAAATCGATAGTTCATCTTGCTGTGACCTGATTATTTTTATCATTTTTTGGAAAGCAGGGTCTCTCGCTCTTGGCCCCGTGTTGTGCCCTATTTTTTTATTCAAAATTGAATCCTTGTCCTTAGATTTAGTAGTACAAAAAAGATAGGGCTGCCACCCGGGTTTGTTTAACAGGACCTGTGCTTCTATTACCGAGCTGCCCGTACCAATGAAACACAGCCTTAGGTAAACTAAACCTTGCGTGAAGGAGGTATCTTCCGGCGATGATGCATTTGAGATAAGGTACCATTTCTTGCCGTAAATACTCCGAAGGGAAGGACTGCAGGAAGCGATAGCACGCGGGTATTTCTTTCAAAAATCAAATTTTACGCGTACGGAGCAGCATGAGATCCATCAAAAGAGTATTTTTTAATTTTCTTTACCTCGAACTTAGGGTAAAAAGTTCAATCTCTTGATGAAGGCTTTGACCTGAGTCAGCAGAATTCTTTTTCATTTTTTCTTATTTGAAGTGAAAGTGTATTGATAATTTATCCGATCACGACTAACTTTAGGGAACATTGTGGAACAAAAAAGCCCAATATTTTCATATCGGGCCTTTGTACTCGGAGCGGGAATCGAACCCGCACTCGCTTTAGGGCGAACAGGATTTTAAGTCCTGCGTGTCTACCAGTTCCACCATCCGAGCAGATGGTTTTAAATTGCTCTGGACATCCAAAAGGCGTGTCTACCTCCCGATAGTTATCGGGATCCACCATCCGAGCAGATGGTTATTTACTATTTCAAACAAAAATTCCCTCTGTTAGGAGGGAGTTTTTTTATTGGAGCGAAAGACGAGATTCGAACTCGCGACCCCGACCTTGGCAAGGTCGTGCTCTACCAACTGAGCTACTTTCGCATTTTGGTGATTGCAAATATAGGTAGAAAAGCAATTTTGGCAAGTTTTTTTTATTTTTTTATTGAAGTTTAAAATAGAAACTCTAGTCAACAGGTATTCTGTCTGAATCCTCGAATTTTAAATTGGCTAAAATGAATCAGCAAGAATTAAAATTTGATTCTTTCAAGTTTCTGGTCTTAAATCTACACGGATCAATGCTCAATGTTTTTTAATCTCTTCATTTAAGGATAAATCAGAATTTTTCATTATTGAAGCTGGATTAAAACATAGAAATATGTGACAAATTCTTATTGATGGTATTTACTCTTTTTATCTGCCTCCATATGAAAATTGTTAATCATCAAAAGGCTGGAAAACGATGCATTCAAGCAAAGAAGATCAGGGCAGAAGTAAACTTGAAAAATTTTAATCAGCTAAATCGCCAAAAATATCATGAATCAGCTCAGGCTCATATCCTTTGGAAGCAGCATAACGACTTAAGAGATATCGGCGCTTAAAAGGATCTTTCTCTAAAAGCAGGTTCGATTTCTTCTCAATAAGCTTTCTTAAACTTACTAAATAATCGTCTTCATCTATCATAAGAAGTGCTTTTTGGATCATCTTCCACGGAATCTTTTTTAACTGCAGCCCCTGCTTTATTTTCACTTTGCCCCAGCCTTTAATTCTGAATTTTCCAAGGGTATAGGCTATTGAAAAACGTTCTTCATTCAAAAAATTTCGATCAATCAGCTCAGAGAGTATTTCTTCTACATCTTTGGGAGCTAATCCCCATTCATAAAGCTTGTTTCTGACTTCAAATTGTGATCTTTCCTGATAGGCGCAATAACTTTCTGCTTTCAGTTGTGCCTGTTCTCTGCTAAAGATTTTCGGTTTATTATGTTCGTTTTTCAAAGTATCGAAATATCGCAAATATTTGAGAGTAATCTTTTAAATTTATTGAAATTAGCGGAATGAATCATATCTTATATTCATCAGAAGAACTTGCAAGCATTATGAATGCTGATTCTGTAATTCAGAAAGAGGGTATTTTGATCAGAACCATTCTTACCGACAGCAGGAAACTTAGTGATTCTAAGTATGCTTTGTTTTTTGCAATAAAAGCCAGGAGGGACGGACATTCATTTATTCCGTCGGTTTATGATGTCGGTACACGTAGTTTTGTGATTTCTGATGACACATTCGACACCTCTTCCTATCCTGATGCAAATTTTTATCTGGTCAAGGATACTTTAAGAGCATTACAGAATCTTTCTGCGGCGCATCGTTCTAAATTCAATTTCCCTGTGATTGGCATTACCGGCAGTAATGGAAAAACTATTGTAAAAGAATGGCTTTACCAGCTTTTGATACCCGAACGAAATATCATTAGAAGTCCGAAAAGTTATAACTCACAGATTGGCGTTCCAATATCCGTATGGGAAATAAATGAGGAGAATAATTTGGCCATATTCGAAGCGGGTATATCTAAGCTTGGTGAAATGGAAAATCTGAGACAAGTAATTCGTCCCACGATTGGTATACTCACCAATATAGGAGACGCTCACAGTGCCGGTTTTGGAAGTATTAATGAGAAAATCAAAGAAAAGCTAAAGTTGTTTGAAGGAGTTGATCTTTTCATATATTCCGATAAATACCTTGACCAATACGATGGGGAGATACCCGGTAAAAATAAATTTACGTGGAATTATCATCAAAAAGGCAATTTAGAGGTTTTTGATGATGAGGTAATTGAGGATAAATTTCAATTTTTACGGGCGCATTTCAATGGCCTCGAGGTTCAGGCGAAAATCCCATTTACTGATCAGGCATCGGTTGAAAATGCCATTATTTGTTGGGCTTGCCTCCTGGCATTAGGTTATGAGCCTGAGGAGGCAGAAAAGAGGTTGGAGAAGCTAATACCGGTAGGAATGAGGCTTGAACTCAAGAATGGCATCAACAATTGTTCTATTATCGATGATTCCTACAGTCTCGATCTTTCATCACTGGCTATTGCATTAGATTTTTTGAAACAGCAGAATCAACATCAACGTCGAACTTTGATATTATCGGATATTCCAGGACCTGATTCTGCACTGGTTTATGATCATGTCAGAAATCTACTTGAAAGTAAATCTGTTGATCGTTTAATTGCAGTTGGTAAACGAATCAGTAAATATGCTGTTGATTATAAATTAGAGACCAGGTATTTTGCGAATACAACCGAGTTATTGGAACATTTCGGATCTCTTAAATTTGATAATGAAACAATTTTATTGAAAGGGGCCAGATCTTTTGAATTTGAAAGGATCAGTTTACTTTTAACGCAGAAGGTTCACGAAACTGTTCTTGAGATTAATTTAAATGCCCTGGAGCATAACCTGAATCATTATAAGATGGAATTGGGAGCCGGAACAAAAATCATGGCAATGGTGAAAGCATTTTCCTATGGCAGTGGAAGTTTCGAAATAGCTAACCTTCTTGAATTTAATAAAGTAGATTATTTAGCTGTGGCTTATGCGGATGAAGGGGTTTCACTGAGAAATTCCGGTTGTAACTTACCCATAATGGTCATGAGTCCTGATTCAATAGCTTTTGAAACTATTGTCAAGCATAAACTTGAACCTCAGATTTACTCTATTCGGGTTTTAAATCAGCTGATAGAGGTTTTAAACCGTGAAAATCTCGAAAATTATCCGGTG
>VGGW01000138.1 GCA_016868395.1 Bacteroidota bacterium
GATGATTCCACTGTTAATTGGAACTTTCCGGTAACCTAATATCTTAAGACCTAACTTTTCTGCAGCCTTCGCAATCGCCCTACGACAATCCTCTTTGATGGTTGCCTTTTTAGGAAAAAAAAGCATCCCAACACCGTAGCTACCGGCCTTTTCTAAACTAATATTAAGTTTAAGAGCCTCTTGTTTAAAAAATTCATGAGGAATTTGAATTAAAATCCCTGCACCATCTCCTGAATCAGGATCACAACCACAAGCCCCACGGTGTTCCATATTCTCCAAAATTGTAAGTGCATCACTTACAATCTTGTGCGATTTCTTTCCCTTGATATTTGCAATAAAACCAACACCACAGGCATCGTGCTCCATTGAAGAATCATATAAACCTTGTGTTTGGCTGTCAGTATTTGTCATCTATTGAATTAAATTTATTAGCCTCCTAAATTAATCAAAATAGGTTGTTTTTACTCAAATTACAACTATTTTTATAATTAAATCAAAAAATACTATTTAATTAGTCCAAATTTTTAATAATGGCAAATATATCATGCTTTTATTAAAAATTTAGCATTTAGAGTGTCGAAAGAATTAACTATTGCCTTACTTTGCATTTTTTTCTACTTTTGTGCCGGGCAAGTCTTTTACGACCAGCTCCCTTTGAACTCCCCCAGGGTGGGAACGCAGCAAGGGTAAAAGGTTGTAGCGGTGCGATAAAAGGTGCTTGCCCATTTTTTTTTAAAAATTGAGCTAATTAGCAAATGAGCTAATTAGAAAGTTGTTTCTACCCATGAGCAGGCTTAAAGCTGATGAAAATCCAATCCTTTTAAAGACATTTTCTTTCGCTGTAAATGCTGCCAAATACTGTCAGATTCCTCAAACAAATAAAAATTTTCCGCTGGCAAATCAACTTTTCAAAAGTTCAACCTCCATAGGGGCAAACGTCAGAGAAGCTCAAAATGCTGAAAGTAAAGCGGATTTCATACATAAATTCAAAATTGCGGTCAAGGAAGTAGACGAAACAGAATATTGGCTTGACTTATGTAAAGAATTATATGATCATGAAGAACTCAACTGCTTGAAGGAACAGTTAATTGAAATACAAAAAATCATAAACAAAATTATCTCAACGAGTAAAAAAGATTAATTTGCTAATTTGCTCATTCACTAATTTGCTAATTCAAAAGAAAATGAAATTCTTCATAGACACCGCGAATCTCGCACAAATCAAAGAGGCACAAGCCCTGGGAATATTAGACGGGGTTACTACAAACCCCAGCTTGATGGCTAAAGAAGGTATTACCGGCGATCAAAATGTGATCAATCATTACAAGGCAATCTGTGCACTTGTGGAAGGAGACGTGAGTGCTGAGGTAATTTCGACTGATTTTGAAAATATGGTAAAAGAGGGGGAAATTCTGGCAGCTTTGGATCCCAAAATCGTTGTAAAAGTCCCGATGATCGCCGAAGGAATTAAAGCAATTAAATATTTTAACTCAAAAGGTATAAAAACTAATTGCACACTCGTTTTTTCTGCAGGTCAGGCACTCCTGGCAGCAAAGGTTGGGGCGACTTATGTTTCTCCTTTTATTGGCCGCCTGGATGATGTTTCAACTGATGGGTTGACTCTGATTGAAGATATTCGTTTGATATATGATAATTATGGCTTCGAAACCCAAATTCTTGCCGCCTCTGTGCGCCATCCAATGCATATTATTCATTGTGCAAAGATTGGTGCAGATGTAATCACCGGACCACTAGCAGCCATGATTGCCTTATCGAAGCATCCTTTGACTGATATCGGACTGGCAACATTCTTAGCTGATCATGCAAAAGCGGCGGGCAAATAAGCTTTAAGCTAAAAGCATAAAGTGAAAAGCATGGAGTATAAAACTTTATGCTTTTTATGATTTCAGGCCTATACTTTTAATTACTGAATGCTTTAATAAAAATGGAACCGGACAATAAATATGATGTTGTAATCATTGGTGGAGGTCCAATCGGTTTGGCCTGTGGAATTGAGGCAAAAAAAGCAGGTCTGTCTTATATCATTTTAGAAAAAGGTTGTCTGGTCAATTCTCTTTACAATTATCCGGCGAATATGACCTTTTTTTCTACCTCGGATAAACTGGAAATCGGTGGAGTTCCATTCGTTAGTAATAACATAAAACCAACTCGGTCTGAGGCCCTTGAATATTACCGACGGGTAACTGATCATTTCAACCTGAACCTGAGTTTGTTTAATGAAGTAAAATCAGTTAAAACTCAATTAGGAGGCTATATCATACAGGGTGGCAAATCGAATTATGAAACTGCTAATATCATCCTATCCACCGGCTTTTATGATATTCCAAATTTGCTTAATATTTCCGGTGAGGAACTACCAAAAGTCAGGCATTATTATAAAGATCCGCATTTTTACGCAAAGCAAGAGCTAATAGTGGTAGGTGCAAACAACTCTTCGGTTGATGCAGCTCTGGAAACTTATCGTAAAGGTGCAAAGGTAAGTATGGTCATAAGAGAATCGGATATTGGGGAACGGGTAAAATATTGGGTAAGACCTGATATTGTAAACCGAATTAAAGAAGGTAGCATCAAAGCCTATTTTAACTCAAATTTAGCTGAGATCAGGGAAAATGAAGTTGACATCCTTTGCCCGGAGGGAAAAATTACCATATCAAATGATTTTGTTTTGGCCATGACCGGCTATCAGCCGGATCTAAATTTTTTAAGAAATATAGGAATCAATATCTCAAAGGATGATAAACAAGTTCCGGAGCATAATCCCGAAACTATGGAAACCAATTTAAAAGGGATCTAGCAGGCAGGCGTAATTTGTGGAGGGATGGATACGCATCTTTGGTTTATTGAAAACTCGAGAATTCATGCCGAGAAAATAATTAAGAAGTTGATAGTTGAAAATATACAAGTTGAAAGAAAATTGATAACTATTAACCTGAGTTCGATATAAACAATCTAATTTAGGTGAGATTGATAAAAGATCTTTCCGGGGCCTGATTATTTTTCTCAGTCTCTTGCTCCCGGTCCCGTGTTCTGCCCTATTTTTTTGCGGGAAATGGAATCCTTATCCTAAAATTCAGTAAGGCAAAAAAGATAGAGCTGCCGCCCGGGTTTGTGCTTCTATTACCAGACTGCCCGTACCGATGAAAAACAGCAGCGGGTAAACTAAACCTTGCCGGAGGGAGTATCTTCCGGCTACGAATCATCTGAAATGAAGCATAATTTCTTGCCGGAAGTACTCCGGAGGAAAGGACTGCACGAAGCGATAACACGCAGGTACTGCTTTCCAAAATCAAATCATAGGAGTCCGGATCAATAAGAGATCCATCAAAAGGCTAATTTCTAATAGCGAACTGAGGTTATTTTACTAAATTTTTTAAAAGCATGCCCTCTTGTTTAACAAGATATTAGGATAATCAAAATGAGGTTACAGCTTTCCCCGGACACTGGTGATTGAAAACTGTCAATTAATTAAATTCAAAATTTCCCCAATCGGCTGATCACTATCAATCAAAATCCCCTTCACTCCGACCGCCTCCCCGGCGATTACATCCCTCTCCCTGTCACCAATAAAATAAGATAAACTTGCCTCAATCCCGAAACGGGCGATAGCCTTTTCCAGCAAGATAGAGCCCGGTTTACGACAAAGGCAATTGCCATTAAATTCAGGATGATGTCTGCAATAGTAGATTTCGGTAAAATATATTCCTTGATCGCGATAGGTATTCCTGAGATGATTATGCATTTCATCCAGAATATTTTCGCTGTACCAACCCTTTGCAAGTCCGCCCTGATTGGTGATAACAATCAATAAATATCCCCTGGATTGTAATTCCTTCAAGGCCGAAAAATTATGTCTCATTACATTAAAATCTTCCAATTTACATACATAATCCCCGAGTTCCTTGTTTAAAACTCCATCACGATCCAGAAATACAGCCTTATTCATAGGTTCAAATGATCTTATCTATTTTAGTATTCATGCCTGCAAAGAAGGCGAATCCATGCAGGCAATCTGGAATTAATAATTCTAGCTTTGCGAAGTTCTGAATAATAAAATTGATTTCGGAACTTAAACCAGATATCATTTTCAACATTAAAACTATCATTCACTATATTTATAGCTTTTGAGTCAATCATATTCCACATATCACTAAAAGAAGTATCTTTAATTTAGCAAAACCACTTATAACAATGTCAAAATTATCAGAAAAAAAAGAGTTTAAATCCTATATCCCTTCGGATAGTACGGTAGCCGAATTTACCATCAAGTCAGTAATTTTAGGAGCCATTTTCGGTATAATCTTTGGAGCAGCAACCGTTTATCTTGCATTAAAAGCGGGATTAACCGTATCGGCATCCATCCCTATCGCAGTTCTGGCTATTTCAATTGGCCGAAAGTTTTTCAAAACGACCATACTTGAAAATAATATCATCCAAACTACAGGATCTGCGGGTGAGTCCATTGCCGCGGGGGTTGTTTTTACGCTTCCCGGATTTTTATTTCTTTCTGCAGGAAGTAATAGTGAGTCTTTTTTCTCTTATTGGCCAATTTTCTTTCTTGCGGCACTTGGAGGTATTCTAGGTACGCTCATGATGATTCCTCTCAGAAAATCTCTGATTGTTGAAGAGCACCAGAGTTTACCTTATCCTGAGGGGACTGCCTGTGCCTCGGTTTTGATTGCCGGCGAAAAGGGCGGAGATTTTGCCAAAACAGCTTATTATGGTCTGGCATTTGCATTTGCTTATGCCATTTTACAGAAGATATTTCATGTGATTGCAGATGCTCCAACTTGGGCCACTACACAAGCCAATCGATTTTTTCCTTCGGCCACTATAAACGGTGAAATCACTCCGGAGTACATGGGAGTGGGTTATATAATCGGACCCAAGATTGCGGGTGTTTTAGTTGCAGGAGGTGTCCTAGCCTGGCTCGGCCTAATACCACTTCTAGCAACATTAGTTCCCGCAGAAACAATTGCCTATCAATTAGTTAAGCTTGGTCACCTAAAAAGTGTATACAATCCCGGAGGACCCGGAGGATGGGATCCTTTAAACATGGTATTTGCTAATACCGCTACAGCAATTTACCAGGCCTATGTCAAACAAATTGGAGCAGGCGCAGTTGCTGCCGGCGGTTTTATTACCTTACTTAAAACCATTCCAACAATTATTTCTTCTTTCAAATCCAGTATTGCATCGATGAATAAGTCTAAATTAGAAAAACAGACTATTCAACGTACCGACAATGACCTTTCCTTCAAAATAGTAATTTTTGGAAGTTTAGGTTTAATAGTACTCATGGCCATGTTGCCACAAATACCGGGAGATTCTATTTTAAACAAATTGTTGATTGGTCTTCTTGTAATTATTTTTGGGTTTTTCTTCGTGACCGTATCCAGCAGAATAGTGGGCTTAATCGGTACCTCGTCCAATCCGGTATCCGGAATGACGATCGCAACGCTTATGGGAACCTGTTTAATTTTCATAAGCATTGGCTGGATCGGAAATTTATATGAACCAATGGCACTCGTGGTAGGTAGCATGATTTGTATTGCAGCAGCTAATGCAGGGGCAACCTCTCAAGATTTAAAAACCGGATACCTGGTAGGAGCAACACCGAGGTATCAGCAATTAGCACTTTTCGTTGGCGCAATCGTTTCTGCAGTGGTTATTGGTCTCACCCTTTCAATACTTGATAGACCAAGTTCAGAGATGGCTGCCCAGGGAATAACCCATGCAATCGGCTCAGAAACTTATCCTGCGCCTCAAGGAACCCTGATGGCAACTTTAATTAAGGGTCTACTATCTTTTAACCTCGATTGGCAATTTGTATTGGTAGGAGTCTTTTTGGCTATAACCATCGAATTATGTGGGGTTAAATCGCTTTCTTTTGCTGTAGGTGCTTATTTACCACTGTCTACTACCCTTCCAATTTTTGCCGGTGGGGCCATCAAAGGGCTTGTTGACCTAAAGGTTAAAAAAAATGGACTTAAATCAGAAGATGAAGAACTTGGAAAAGGAAATTTATTTGCTACCGGACTGGTAGCCGGTGGTGCCTTAATGGGAGTTATTTATGCTTTTCTGATGGCATTTGAATCAACCGGTGGTCCCATAGGCAGCCTGAATATGGAAGAGCACCTGAGCAGCATGCTTGGCACCGGAGGATATCAGATCTTAGGATTTATGTTCTTCCTTCTTATGGGATGGACCTTATACCGCATTGCAATCATTAAAGACAAATAGTTTCTTGAAGTCAAAGGTAAAGGCCCGGGTAGAAATTCCCGAGCCTTTCCTTTCAATATTTATTTCCCAGTGCTTGTATTATCATCAACTATTTGACAGGATGGTGATTGCTTCAATGATAATACCGAATAGATGCGACTGACGAAATCGGTTTTCTAAACGCATCCGTGATTTCGCTAGTCCAAATTAGCTCATGAACAAATAGACAAATCATCTAATTGACAATTTCCCTATTCCTCATTTGCTAATTCTCTAATTAACCTTCAGGGAATCTGGCTTACCCCACCAGAAACAACAAATTTCATGGCTTCGCTAGCGCTCATTTTTAGAGGTTTAACCCGATCAGAATTCACGATGCATAACTGACCCGCGAAAGAATAGGATAATGGAAAATATACCGCAACCTCCCCAGGATAACCTATTTTAGAAAGGTCCTTTTGAGTAAGGAAGCCAATTTTCTTCAATCCGGTTTCATTTACTTCAACTACTACAGGTTCACTAAATTTTTTATCATCCCCAACAAAAGCCTCTGTAAGATCTTTGAATGAAGTATAAATGATATTAAAAACCGGCAATCTGTTGAACCAGGAGGTAAACCACTTTTTGATCGGATCGGTCACAAAATTTGTTACGATGATTCCTACTAAAATCAAAATAATAACCACACTAAGAATCCCTATACCTGGAATGTAGATTGGTTTTCCGGTTTGATCTACCCATATTACATCACTCAAATTTAATGCAGAATCCAGTTCAGATACTGCCCAGTAAATGAAGAATAAAGCCGCTGCTATCGGAAGAATAACCAGGGCGCCCCTAATCAGGTAATTAAATAAAGCTCTGACTATCTTATTCATAATAATATACTCTTTTCACCCTTTGGGAGATACCAGTCAATATCTCATAAGGTATGGTACCCAGTTGTTTGGCAATATCTTCAACCCGTATTTGATTATTGAAAACTATTACTTCATCACCCTCTACTGCATCAATTCCTGTAATGTCAAGCATACACATATCCATACAAATTTTTCCAATAGTGGGGACTATCTTTCCTCTAATAATCATTTTACCCTTTCCATTTCCTAAAGCCCGACGATATCCATCAGCATAACCAATTTTTACGGTTGCAATTTTGCCGCCTTTTGGCAATTTACCTTCCCTTCCATAACCAATGGTATCCCCGGCAGGAATATTCTTAATTTGGGAAATACTTGTTTTCAGCGAAGTTACGGTTTGTAATGGAGAATTTGAGTCATAAGCTGAATCAATTCCATATAATCCAATGCCCAGCCGGACCATATCAAAACGAGAATCAGGCCAGCGGTTTATCCCAGAAGTATTTGAAATATGCTTCATAAAAGGATAATTTAAGTTACTGCCAATCCTTTCTGCGAGTTTTAAAAAGAGATCAATTTGGCTTCGGGTAAATTCATCGTGCTCAGGGGCTTCGCTGGCTGCTAAATGTGAAAACACACTTTGAATACGGATAACCTTTGTATTGATTACAACATC
>VGGW01000139.1 GCA_016868395.1 Bacteroidota bacterium
GCCGTGCCAAGAAGAGAAGAGGTATGCGCATCATGGCCACAAGCATGCATCACGCCGGGATTTTTTGATTTATAGGAGACCTCATTGGCCTCGAGGATAGGCAAAGCATCCATATCAGCCCTTAATGCCACTACTCCTTCAGAAGGCTTATCTCCTTTAATCGTGGCTACTAAGCCTGTATTGGCCATTTTTTGATAGGCTATACCGAGTTCATCCAGCTTCTGCGCCACAAAAGCGGCGGTTTGATATTCGTGGAAAGAAAGTTCAGGGTGGGCATGTAAATGCCTGCGGTTTTCAACCACGTTTTCATGAATCTTCTCAGCAAGAATTAAAATCTTATCTTTTAACATCATTTCAGAATTATCATTTCAGAAAAAATGAACATGGAAGGATACAATTTCTTCAGCTCATTCATTAATTTTTCGGCTTCCAGCCGGGTTCGGAAATCACCAACCCTCAATCTATAATTGGGTTGGACATAACTGATATAGGTGTTGATACCCGGAAATTGAGTTTTAAATTTTACCTGTTCAGCATAGGCCTGTTGACGATCTAAACCGGAAAAGATTTGGACCCTAAACCCCGACAAGGTCACCGTATTTCCGGCAAGGCCGGCTCTGCTTAACTCCAGGCGACGGGAGATCAGGCTATCAATTTTAGGGTCCTTTATTACCATGACCTTACCTTTTTCCTGTGCCTTTAAGCCATGGACACCCATAATGAGAATAAATCCGATGAGGCTTTTCCAATACATCCCTTTAATCAGCTCCTAAACCATGGCAGTTCTTATATTTCTTACCACTTCCACAAGGACAAGGGTCATTTCTGCCAATTTTTTGTTCTACCCTGATCGGCTGCGTTTTTTGCAATTCTCTGGTGTCTTCGACCGGTATTCCTCCTGCTGACTGATTAAGTTCAGGTTTTGAAATTTTTAACTTACTCAAATCCTGGCGCGGCTGAGGACGTGCCTCACGAACTTGTCCGGGATCTTGACTGGGAATATTTCCTTTGAAAAGGAATCCAACGATATCCTTGTTTACGGTTGCAAGCATTTGTTTAAACATGTTAAATGCCTCCATTTTATAAACAATCAAGGGATCCTTCTGCTCATAGACGGCATTCTGCACTGATTGCTTCAATTCATCCATTTCACGGAGGTGTTCCTTCCAGGCATCATCAATTAGTGCAAGTACGACACTCTTTTCAAAGGCCTTAAATACCTCATAGCCTTTACTTTCCACAGCTTTTTTAAGATTTGTTGCTACCTGAACAGAACGTACTCCGTCAGAGAAGGGAACTACAATATTCTCAATATGATCACCCCGTTCCTTAAATACATCTCTTAAGACCGGAAGTGTTTGGTTTGCGATAACCTCAAGCTTACGCTGATAAAAATCGTTAATCTTTTCAAAAACCTGATCGGTGAGTGTATGAACGTTACTTGCTGCGAATTGCTTTTCTGTCAATTCCGGATCCACTGAAAATATACGGATCACCTCCATCTGAAAACCCTCATAATTTCCCTGATCCTTATACTCAGAAACCACATCCTCCACCACATCAAAAATGGTATTATTTAAATCTACATCCAGGCGTTCTCCAAATAATGCGTTCTTGCGTTTTGCATAAACTACAGAACGCTGGGAGTTCATCACGTCATCATATTCCAATAATCGCTTACGAACTCCAAAGTTATTTTCTTCAACTTTACGTTGTGCACGTTCAATGGATTTGGTAATCATCGAGTGCTGAATGACCTCCCCTTCCTCAATGCCCATCCTGACCATGATATTAGATATCCGTTCAGAGCCGAACAAACGCATCAGATTATCTTCCAATGAAACAAAAAACTGACTTGAACCGGGATCACCCTGACGACCGGCACGACCACGTAACTGTCTGTCGACACGACGTGATTCATGTCGTTCGGTACCAACAATAGCTAAACCACCGGCATCTTTAACACCCGGACCAAGCTTAATATCTGTACCCCGACCGGCCATATTCGTTGCTATGGTAACGGTCCCGGCTTGTCCGGCTTCTGCAACAATATCTGCTTCCTTCTGGTGAAGTTTGGCATTTAAGACGTTATGCTTAATTCCTCTTAGCTTGAGCATCCTACTCAATAATTCAGAAATTTCTACAGAAGTTGTACCCACCAGAACCGGCCTGCCGGCCTCAGTCAGCCTTGTAATTTCATCTGCAACTGCGTTGTATTTCTCCCGAACCGTACGATAAACCATGTCTTCGTGATCCTTACGCTGAGCAGTCACATTGGTTGGAATTTCAACAACATCCAATTTATAAATTTGCCAAAGCTCGCCGGCTTCTGTTACAGCCGTTCCGGTCATACCACATAGTTTATGGTACATTCTAAAAAAGTTTTGCAGGGTAATGGTGGCATAAGTTTGAGTAGCATCCTCAACCTTTACATTCTCTTTTGCTTCTATCGCCTGATGCAAACCATCCGAATAACGCCGACCATCCATAATACGGCCTGTTTGTTCATCTACGAGCTTGATTTTGCCCTCGTCTACGATATATTCTACATCAATCTCAAAGAGCGTGTAAGCTTTAAGCAATTGATTAACAGAGTGGATGCGCTCCGATTTTATTGAAAAATCACGCATTAAGGCGTCTTTCTTTTCAATTTTTTCTTCAGTACTCAGCGTAGATTTTTCGAGTTCAGCAATCTCAGTACCCACATCAGGCATCACAAAGAAATTTGGGTCTTCTCCCGAAGCAGTAATCAACTCAATACCTTTCTCCGTCAATTCTACTTGATTATTTTTTTCATCAATAACAAAGAAAAGCTCCGCATCTGCCTTCGGCATCTCCTTGCTTTGATTTTCCATATGATAATTCTCGGACTTCGTCAGAACCTGCTTCATGCCGGGCTCACTCAGAAATTTAATCAGAGCTTTATTTTTTGGCAAACCACGATAAGCTCTCAAAAGGGCTAAGCCACCCTCTGTCGGTCCGCCATTACCCTCGTTGATCTGTTTTTTAGCCTCATTCAAAATGCCATTAACATAACTTTTCTGAGCGCTTACCAGACGTTCTATACGGGGTTTCAATTCGTAAAATTCATGTTCATCACCCCTTGGAATTGGGCCGGAAATAATCAAAGGAGTTCTGGCATCATCGATCAACACTGAGTCAACCTCATCAACCATGGCATAATGTAATTTACGCTGAACCAGACTCTCCGGACTCAAGGTCATATTGTCTCGCAGGTAATCAAAACCAAATTCATTATTCGTTCCGAATGTAATGTCGGCCAGATAAGCTTTACGACGTTCCTCGGAGTTTGGCTGGTGTTTGTCGATGCAATCAACCGTTAACCCATGAAATTCAAAAAGTGGCCCATTCCATTCTGAGTCTCGTCTTGCCAGGTAATCGTTCACGGTTACAATGTGAACGCCTTGCCCTGACAAGGCATTCAGGTAGGCAGGCAGAGTGCCTACAAGCGTTTTACCTTCACCCGTGGCCATTTCGGCAATTTTCCCTTGGTGAAGTACAATACCACCGATTAACTGCACATCATAGTGAATCATGTTCCAGGTCACTTCAGTTCCGGCAGCCAGCCACGTATTGTGATGAATAGCCCGATCACCCTGAATCACTACATTCTTCTTGCGAGCGGCCAGTTCTCTGTCAGCTTGCGAAGCCCTAACTTCAATGGTTTTATTCTCGGTAAAACGCCTTGCAGTATCTTTCATCACTGCAAAGGCTTCCGGCAATATGTCCATAAGAACTTTTTCGAGTTCCTTATCCCGATCTTTCTGCAGCTTATCCAGCTGATCGTAAAGTGCGGTTTTTTCATTAATCGGCAAATCCTCAGACTCAGCCTTTGTCTTCACGATCGCAAGCTCCTGATCAATATCTTCCAGAAACTCCTGAATGCGCTTCTTGAAATAAACGGTCTTTTCCCTAAGTTCATCATTACTCAGAGCGTGTAATTTGGCATATTCCTCCTTGGTTTTTTCAACCAGTGGTTGAATCAATTTTATATCACGATTGGACTTGCTACCGAAAAGTTTACTTAAAATTCCTAACATGTATCTGAAATATTGAAATTCGATTTATACAAGAACTAAGCCATTCCCTATTAAGGGGTCAGTTTGACATAATCCTGTGGGTAAAATTACGATTATTAATGAGAAAAGATGGCTTCCTGATTCCACATAAAGATTTTCCGCTATGGGTTGTTTCATCATTTACCGATAATACCATCGCCCCTGATAACCTGAGAACACCGAAAAGAGGAAAAAAATAGAGTAAAAATGTCAGTTTATGCTTTTACCCTCAATAATTGATTTGGAAACCAATACCTGTCTTATATAGGTTAGTGCAGCCCTTCCCTTCGAAGTATTTCCGGCAAAAAATCACGTTCTAAATCAAATTTCTGACAGCCGGAAGATACTTCCTCCGGCAAGGTTTATTGAACCTAGTGCTGTTTTTTCATCGGAACGGGCAGTCCGGCACTGCCAGCGTTCGCATGTGCTTCTAAAAGATTCCGGACGGCGGTATGCATGCAGCAGTACGGGAGTTAAAGGGGAAGTATAATTGATTTTACTACCTGATCACCCTGGTATTTCCACCATTCGCTATCGCAATATCCAGTGGCTTATTCGTTTTCCATGAGCCGCCCGTGAAATCAGGAATTTTAACCGTCATTTGATTGGCTACTGACCATTCACTCAGAGGCCCTATTGCGCTCCACAAAGCTGCATCATATACGTCCTGATCAAGTGGAAGGCCATTTCTGAGACAATCAATGGTGCGCCAATCCATCAAAAAATCACCGCCTCCATGAGCCCCTACCTGCCTGGCGATTTCACCCAGTTTTTTAACAATATTGGGCTCATACTTCTTTTGTAATGCTTTGAATTCATCATCCGTAATCCAGGTTTGGGCATCAGATCCTCTCCAGGTTTCGGGTGTTGCTTCTCTGGCGATAGAAACTTTTTCTACAGGAAATTGAATTGCAGTAGCTTTCGTTCCGCTGATAACTAATCCATCGGATTTAGGACGCGGGGATGTAACATCGTGTTGCAGCATAATGGTGCGACCCATCGTTGTACGAATGGTTGTGGTATTCATACTACCTCGAAATGGCTTATCGACGTACTGCTTGTAAAAAGCATCTTTATCTGCCATTTTTTTTGCTAAGTCATTCATCATAAAATCATTGCCTGATACTGAAACCAAATACTCAAACTGATCCCCCCTGTTCACATTCATAATCTGGGCAATTGGCCCTAAACCATGAGCAGGATATAGATTACCATTTCTGCCAATATTCTCCTTTAATCGCCATTGATTATAATATTTATCTTTAGAAAAATGCCCATACAATAAATGATGGATGTAGGCTCCCTCTCCGTGGATAATTTCACCAAAAAAGCCCTCTCTGGCAAGATTGAGCATTAACAGTTCAAAAAAGCCGTAACATGCATTTTCCATCATCATGCAATGCATTTTGTTTCTTTCGGATGTTTCAACCAATTGCCAACATTCTTCCACTGTTTTTGCTGCAGGGACTTCAATGCAAACATGTTTGCCTTGATTCATGGCATAAATGGCCATGGGGGCATGCAAGTCCCAGGGAGTAGCAATAAAAATTAAGTCTATGTCTTTACGTTCACAAACTAATTTCCAATCCTCCTTGCCGGTATAAGTGTCGGGTTTGAAACCGGTTTTTTCAATCTTCTTTTGGGCTGCATCCAATCTATCCTGCCGCAGGTCACACATGGCTTTTATATCCACCCCCTCCAATATACTCACCTGTCCGAGATGAGCCGGGCCCCGGTTACCCAATCCAATGAAACCGATTCTAACCACATCAATCTTAGGTGCTGCATACCCTGACATATTAAAATGTTGAATACGGGTGAGCCGATCTGATGCGAAATTTAGTTTTTCTTCCGACTCAGAAGCAATTCCTTTCAATACACGGGTGCCTGCTACGCTTAGTCCGGCCATACCGGTCAGCTTTAAAAAAGATCTTCGATTATTTTTCATTGATTCATTATTTTAAGCCATTTAAGCACTTCTTATTCTTAAGCGGATTGATCCAAATTTTCAGGCTATTTAACGAAAACTGGAAACAAGCCTTCCGCATTTGTACGGTAAATTTTATCTATAACCTTACGAGGAAGTTTTAATCCCTTGAATTCACCTTCAACTTTTGGAACACGCATTTTTTGGTCGGTAGTAAAAAACTTCCAATGGCGCAGCCAAACCTCATGAGCATGCTTTTTTATCCCTTCAGGATCTTTGATTCCCTTATTCACAATATCCATTGCAGAACTTCTAAGATCAGTTCCATAAATAATTCTATCCTGATATTTGATAAAAAAATCATGCACTTTTTGCCATGCCGTTAAGGTTTGGTATTGCAAATGAGAAATGCGCTCGGCCATATCCACACTCATGTTCGGAAATTTATCCAAACGTTTTGCCAGCTCATCAACACTCCATTCCAAACTTCCTAAATGTGCCCCGATAAAAACCAAGCTGGGATGTTTTTCAAGCATGCGGTCTCTTGCACCAATATATTCCTCATAATAAGGTCGTTCAGGATGCAGGTACATGTGTTCTTCGGGGTGAGCGCGAGCATAATCTCTATTTCCGTTTACAGTCATTTTTTCCAATGGCAACCAGGAGTTCTTATGTTCTCCCAGATGCCCGATGAGCGGAATATGATTTTTGGCCAGGTAATCAAGAATAGGATCAAAACGAGGATGATCAATCATAACGAGCTGACCATTTTCATCTTTCAAAAAAAATCCAATATTCTTCCAAACCTTTACGCCCACTGCACCATTGCTGACCGATTTCTTTATATAGGCAATCACCTCCTCCTGCCATCCTGCCTTATTGAAATTATCGAGTGAAAATGTGGTTACCCAGGCATTTCGCCCCGGAAAAGAATCCACCAACTCTCTTGAAAATTTTTGTTGTTCTTCAATGGGCTTGCCTCCTGACTTAAAAACATTCAAATTGAGGAAACGAAAATTATCCCTTGCCGCCTGATTCACGAAAACTGTATCTGCATAATTTTGAATGTGCAAGTGGGCATCAATTTTAGCGACAGCAGGAAAATCGTCCAGTGTATAAAATTCCATTATAGAATCTTGCAAACCGGATTCCGAATTCCCAGTGTTAGAACAAGAGCTTAATAAAACAAACACTATTTGCAAACCGGAGAATATAAATCTTAGCACGTTTTTCATCTTACTTCATTATTGAATGAGCTTCAGCTGCTGATAAATAAATTCAAAATTTTTTGATACCTTACTGTTAACGATTCATACTCCCTGAGTTAAATTTACCAGTGGTAATTTAGTGTTCAAATATCACTGTTGTCCGGTTAAAATAAAATTTCAGATAAAATAGTCATTTACATCGTAAGAAGTATGTTTTTTAAGAGTGTGATACAAAGCAAGCCCTCCCCTTAAGTTTAGAATCATTTTTTATAGTTTCACTGCCTTAAAATCTGCAAAATTCTACCTAAAACAACAGGACTGTTGATAAGCTTTGGCCTAAGCACAAAATCTCCGTTAACGTTTTTTCCTCCGCCTCAGCTGGTGCGGTAGGCACAGTTCAAGCCAAAGCATTAACTTTAATA
>VGGW01000140.1 GCA_016868395.1 Bacteroidota bacterium
AGGTTTGCTCAATACACCAATCAAATTCTTCCTCGTTCAAACCTTTCCAGGCATAAACCTGAATTCCTGCAGCAGCAATAGCTGCAGCAGCATGATCTTGAGTTGAGAAAATGTTACAGGATGACCAGGTAACTTCAGCACCTAACTCCACAAGCGTTTCAATCAGAACGGCTGTTTGGATGGTCATGTGCAGACAGCCTGCAATACGTGCACCTTTTAATGGTTTTGATGCACCAAATTCTTCGCGAAGTGCCATTAATCCTGGCATTTCTGCTTCCGCGAGACCGATTTCTTTACGACCCCATTCTGCTAATGAAATGTCCTTAACTTTGTAAGGAACATAAGTTGTCTCTACTGATGACATAGTTTTTGGTTTAAATGCGTTTTACGGCACGATAAATGAATAAATGAATACTTCCCAATACAGGTAAGAGGTCGCAAAGGTAAGAGATAGTCTGGTAAATTCAAAAAGGTAAAGAGATGAAAATTAACCGTAGACGACATTTTTCTGTCATAACAGTGTATCATTAATCTTCTCATTCTAAAGAAGATTAATTGCTCAAAAATAGGAGAGGTAAAAATTTGGACATTGATAATAATGGGATTTTGTTTTGCAAACAAAATCTGTAACCCTTGGCTTGAGCCAGCCGTTAAATGTCGGTTAATGGAATTTTTTTCATTGGGTTAAAAAGCCACGGCTGTCGTCTGGGTTTAGTCAACTCAGATTCTGTTCATTGATGTTAGGATAGTAAACCCCGCCGCGTTTATGGACTTACAACTTATAACTTATTAATCCTTCGTAATTTAAACGTCAAAACCATCTCTAAATACATCATATCATTTGTAAATACTTAACTTTGTATCGTATTAATTAATACTGACTTAAAAAAGAAAGATATGTATCCAGAATATTTAGTTGCTCCAATGCGTCAGGAACTTGTCAATGCAGGTTTTCAGGATTTGAGAACTGCTGAGGAAGTTGAACAAGCCATCAAATCTGAAGGCACAGTTTTGGTTATGGTTAATTCGGTTTGTGGATGCGCTGCAGCAAATGCCAGACCAGCCGCAAAAATTTCTGTTCAGCATCCAAAACATCCTGATAAATTTGTTACAGTGTTTGCAGGCATGGAAAAGGATGCTGTTGATACAGCCCGAGCATTCATGCTGCCTTATCCTCCTTCTTCGCCGGCAATCGCATTATTTAAAGATGGTCGATTAGTTCACATGATTGAGCGTCACCAGATTGAAGGGCGCCCGGCGCAGATGATAGCAGATAATCTCCAGCAAGCCTATGATCATTATTGTTAATCTGAGCTCATAGCATATTGAAAATCCTGCATCGTTTTGCGGGATTTTTTTTGCCCGAATTTAATAGTCTTTATTCAGAAGCTTTTCCAGTTCCGAAAAGCTGAGGTTCGTGCGAACCCGTCCTTGTTTGGCATACGAGATTTCACCGGTTTCCTCCGATACAATTATCGCCACGGCATCACTCGTTTCAGTGATTCCAATCCCTGCCCGATGCCTTAGACCGAATTGTGGGGGTAGTTTTTCGTTTTCTGTTAAGGGTAATATACTACTCGCACATTTGATACGGTTTTCAGAAATAATTACGGCCCCATCATGCAGCGGACTCGTTTTTTGGAAAATACTCTCCAGTAAGCGTCTGGAAACTTTAGCTTCGATGATTTCACCGCTATTCTGGTAAAATTGCTCGTCATAGTATTTTGCAAATACAATAAGCGCACCAGAACGACTCTTTTGAAGGTCTTTACACGCATCAATTATCGGTTTAAGGCGCATGGAATTTTTTTTAATCACTTCTTTTCTGCCAAAAAGGAAAGACCACCAGGCTTTATTTTTTTGGAGCGATGCGTTTCGCCCGATGAGTAATAGGAATCTCCTGATTTCTTGCTGGAAAACTACAATCAGAGCAATAAAACCGACACTAACAAAAGCCCCCAGTAGCTCGGTAAGTAGGCGCATTTGTGCCTGCTTCACTAAAATGTAAACGGCATAAATGATAACCAAACCCAGCAAGATATTCAAGGCGATTGTTCCTCTTATCAGGCTGAATATGTAATAAATAATAAGCGCCACCAAAACAATATCCAGCAAATCCAGAAAGCGCAGATTAAGGAAACTTGGGTCAAATCCTTCCATGCTGTAAATGTAATTAATTATTACGATTTACCTCAGTGCTGTAAAAGTAGATTAAGTAGTGCATGCGGAGAAAAGGGGATGAGTTAAAATTTTTTCTTTATCCGGAAGCAGATAATTGCCTAACTATTTCCAGGACTTCACGAGCTGCTTTTACGTCGTGTACCCGAAGAATATTTACACCTTTCATCAAGGCAATGGTATGCACCACACTTGTTCCGTTAAGGGCATTTTCAGCATCTGTCTTTAGAAGTTTATAAATCATTGATTTACGCGACAAGCCCGCAAGCACCGGTTGTCCCGTAATTTTTAAGTCTTCGAGCTTGGCCAGCAACTCATAATTTTGTTCCAGGTTTTTTGCAAAGCCAAATCCGGGATCAATAACCAGATCATGGACACCTAAACCCTTTAATTGCTGAATCCTGGAACTAAAGTATTGTAAAACTTCCAAACTGATGTTTTCATAATTATAGGCTGCAGACATGGTTTGAGGCGTTCCTTTCATATGCATCATGATATAGGGAACACCCAAAACAGCAATGGTTTGAAACATTTCCGGATCCAGGGCTCCGGCCGAAATGTCATTAATCAGTCCTGCACCCTCTTGGATGGCTACTTTGGCGATGCCTGATCTGAAGGTGTCTACGGATAGCAGTGCACTTGGAAATTCCTTCACCATCGCTTTTAAAATGGGAACTAAACGTGCCGATTCAAGTTCTTCCGAAATATGTTCAGCACCCGGTCTGGATGAATATGCTCCAAGATCAATCAGGTCTGCACCCTCTGATAAAAGTTCTTCAGTCTTTTTTAGTGCATTTTGTAGTTCATGGTTTCTCCCTCCATCGTAAAAGGAATCCGGCGTCAGGTTCAGAATTCCCATAATTTTGGGTTTAGAAAGATCGAGAAGCTTCCCCCGAACATTTAGCGTTGATTTTTGCTGAAAAACTGTATTTTTACCCGTCATGTATTGGCAAAATACCAAATATTTCATGGTTCTAACAAATAAAATTTAACGCCTTGATTAATAAAACCTCCATAGAGTATGATCGTGTCATTGCAGTTTGCCGATCACTTTTTTTAAAGAAAAGTAGCGATTATGGTACCGCCTGGCGCATTCTTAGGATATCCTCCATCACCGATCAAATCTTTATCAAGGCCCAGCGGATACGCACACTTGAAGAAAAGAAGGTTTCTAAAGTTGGTGAAGATATTACCTCTGAATTTATTGGGATTGTCAATTATTGTATCATCGCCATCATGCAATTGGATCTCGAAAATGACGAGAGAACCGAGCTTCCATTGGATGAAGTGGAGATGTATTTTGATAAAAAGGTCAATGAGACTAAAGAACTTATGTTCGCAAAAAACCATGACTATGGAGAAGCGTGGCGGGATATGCGAATCAGCTCATTGACTGATTTGATATTAATGAAAATTTTAAGGGTTAAGCAGATAGAGGACAATGCCGGACAGACATTGGCTTCCGAGGGGGTTAGGGCCAATTATCAGGATATGCTTAATTATTCAGTTTTTGCATTAATTAAACTCGGTTTGTAGAAATCGATGCCGGCAGAGTGGATGTTATCGAATGACCTCCTCAGATTTATGAACCTTGAAATCTTATTTCCATGAATAAAGTCTTTTTACACTTGCTCAGAGCGATTGTTGGATTGCTATTTGTTTTCTCCGGGTTGATTAAAGCGAATGATCCACTGGGCTTTGGCTATAAATTGCAGGAGTATTTTGAAGTTTTTCATATTACTTTTTTTAATGACTATGCCACTGCCTTTGCCATTGTACTCTGTACCCTTGAAATTGTTTTTGGAGCACTCTTGCTGCTTGGTATTCGCTCCCGATCTGTGGCTTTGGGTTTATTACTAACCATCATTTTCTTTACCTTTTTAACGTTTTACTCGGCTTTCTTCAAGGTTGTGGCATCCTGTGGCTGTTTCGGAGATGCTATTCCTTTGACGCCATGGCAATCGTTCTCCAAGGATATCATCTTACTGCTTATGATTCTCTTCATTTTCAAAAATAGAGAGCAGATAAGTCCTTTGATTTGCAGTGACCGCTTACAAAGGTGGATGATTGGTGTAGTGGTGGTTACTTCTTTGGGCTTTGGCCTTTACACCTACAATTTCCTGCCGATTCTTGATTTTCTGCCTTATAAAATCGGGAATAATATTCCGGCATTAATGCTTGTACCTCCGGGCGCACCTCAGGATGTTTATCAGATCACCTATACCTTAAAAAATACAGGCAGCGGTGAAACAAAATCTTTAACAGATAAGGAATTCCTGAGCTCAGGGATTTGGAAAGATAAATCCTGGGTCATCACAGGTGAGCCGGAGAGTAAACTGATCAAAAAGGGCTTTGATGTGAAGATTAAAGATTTGAAAATTACGGATAGCCAGGGGACTGATTATAATGCTGAGATTTTGGAAAATCCCTATTACAATCTGGTGATAGTGGCCTATGATCTTAATAAAACCGATTTAGTGGGGATAGGGGATCTCAATGCCATTGCCATGAATGCGGCAGAAAATTTCAATATCCGTACCGTTTTTTTAACCGCTAATTCTCCAAAAGATGCAGAAGCGTTTAGTGAGAAAAATAAATTGCTCATGGAAATATTTTACGCGGATGCCGTCCCTTTGAAAAGTATGGTCAGGGCAAATCCAGGTGTTTTGCTCTTGAAAAATGGTATCGTGATTAATAAATGGCACTTTCATAGTTTGCCTGATTATAACGAACTAGCAGAAATATATTTTAATGTGAATGAATGATTCATTGGAAAGGGTTGTTTTGAATTTATTAGTTAGTCATTGCACCGGCTTAACTAATTCTAAGGATTTCAATAATTAAGGAAAGCAAATTTTATGAAGGTATTTCTGATTGGGTTTATGGGTAGCGGCAAGACAACTATTGGGAAAAAACTGGCTATCTATTTAAAATATGAGTTCATTGACCTCGATAAGTTAATTGAATCCAAAGCGGGAATGAGCATTGTCGATTATTTCGAATTACATGGGGAGGAGGCATTTCGTGATCTGGAGCGGACTATTTTACAAAAAACTGAGTTCCCGGAGAATGTTATTGTCGCTACGGGTGGCGGAGCGCCTTGTTTTGGGGATAATATGGATTGGATGAACAAAAATGGATTGGTAGCTTATCTTTCTTTATCGCCAAAGGCCTTGGCAAGTCGACTGGAGCATTCAAAAACTGATCGTCCCTTAATCCGCCATTTGAAAGGAGATGAATTAATTGATTTCATTAGCGCCAAGTTGCAGGAACGCGAAGTGTTTTATAAGCAGGCAGAGTACGTGGTTAGTGCCAGCGACCTGACTGCCGAGCGTTTATCTTTTTATTTGAATTTGAGTTAAGCGATGATTTAACTTAACCTCGGTTCGATATTAGAAATTATCCTTTTTGATTGATCTCTTATTGCTCCGGACGCCAATGATTTTTTTTGGAAAGCAATACCTGCGTGTTATCGCTTTGTACAATCCTTTCCTCCAGAGTATTTCCGGCAAGAAATGGCACCTTATCTCAAATGCTCCATCGCCGGAAGATACCTCCTTCGGCAAGGTTTAGTTTACCTAAAGCTGTGTTTCATCGGTACGGGCAGTCCGGTAATAGAAGCACAAGCCCGGATGGCATCCCTATCTTTTTTGTACTACTGAATCTCAAGACATGGATTCAATTTTCAACAAAAAAATAGGGTAGAACACGGGACTGGGAGCGAGAGACCCTGCTTTCCAAAAGCTTAGAAAAAAATCAGGACCCGGCGATCTTTTATCAATCTCACATAAAATAGATTGTTTATATCGAACTCAGGTTAACTTAAATAAACTGCGTCCTCCTTTGATTTATCATCCATCAGCACCTCGATGTGTTCTTTAATCAGGGTGGACATTTCCAAACCGGTGAAGTCGGATGAAATGGGGAAATTACGGTGGCTACGGTCGATCAAAACCAATGTTCTTAATTTTTTTAAGGGGATGTCAATGAACACGCCAAGTCCGTATGCCAGGGTACGGCCACTGTTCAATACATCATCAACCAATATAACTACCTTGTTTTTGACCAGATTAATGTCGATATCCGTTTTAGCCTCAAAATGGGAGCTGTCTTTTTCAATCTCAATTTTCATCAAGATGACCCTGATTTCTGAAATTGATTCAAGAACTTTTTTGAGGCGTTTGGCAATGATATAACCCTGGTCAATGATTCCGGCGAGAACAACTTCCTTTTCACTCAGGTTGTCCTCCAAAATCTGATAGGCCATGCGATCAATTTTTTGCTTGATCTGGGTTTTATTGAGTATCAGTAATTTTTTAGCAGCCATTTTTTCTCAAATTTCAATTGAAATTACATATTCCTGTGCAAATCTTGCTATTTCTCTCTTTAAATTGCTCACAAAATTAATCGCCAAACGAATTTATTGATAGGGGAAGAACACAAAATTAGCACCCTCAGGTACAATGACAAAGACACACATAAATTTATAGGGGTCTTTATACTGCTTAATGAACTTCTCCTTTTTATCACTTTGAATAAGCCCTTTTTCAGAAAACTCTTCTATGGTAGAGGCATGCATGCTCCAGGAGGTGTTAAGTTCTTCTTTATCAATAATGAGTTCTCCTAAGTTCAGCTCATGTTGGTGGGCCACAAAAATGGGGTATTCTGAGATGCCTTCCACCATGATTTCAATGGCTACTTCCTTCACCGAATCGCTGTAAAACTTGAGATCAGTTTCAAGGCTTTTCAACGGACTTTCTCCCGGTTTTTTCCCAAGTTCACCATTTTCCTCGGGATTTAGCAGGTCTTTAATTTCCATGGTAATCTAATTTAATATTCCAGGTCTTAGCGTACACTCGGATTGGATCTATTATTTAAGTGTCAGCAATACGACATTTTCCACATGCTGGGTATGCGGAAACATATCCACGGGTTTAATTCTGCTCACCTGGTACTTTTCATTCAATAATTCAATATCTCTGGCCTGGGTTGCTGCATTACAGCTGACATAGACAATCTTTTCTGACTCCATTTCCAGCAGTCTTTTAACTACATCGGCATGCATGCCTGCGCGTGGAGGATCTGTGATTACCAGCTCAGGTTTGCCATGGGTTTTGATGAAATCTTCGTTCAGGATATCTTTCATATCGCCTGCAAAAAAATTGGTATTTTTAATTCCATTGATTTCTGAATTGATCCTGGCATCCGCTATGGCAGTGGGAACATACTCAATACCTACCACCGATTTTACCTTGCCGGCAATGAAATTAGCAATGGTACCCGCGCCGGTGTACAAATCATATACCAGTTCATCACCTTTAAATCCGGCGAAATCGCGGACTATTTTGTAGAGTTCAAAAGCCTGTGCTGAATTGGTTTGGTAAAAGGATTTCGGTCCAATTTTGAATTTTAATCCGTCCATATTCTCAAAAATATG
>VGGW01000141.1 GCA_016868395.1 Bacteroidota bacterium
GAATCTTTGACTGAATTCAATACTGTTGATGAGATCACTCAGGATGTCATCAAGGAAACTATTGTGGAGCGTCAGGAGCTGCCTAACGTTTCTCAAGAACCTCCAAAAGAGGAAGTCAAGCCGGTAAAGAAAATTGATTTTGAAATTACCAATCCCGAGGATCTGGATATTGATGATAAAGGGCAGTTTGGATTATTCTAAAAACCGATAAGATTCTAAGTCCTGTCAGTTTTTTCCTTATGGTTGGTATTATCATCAAGCAATCATACCATCGTGTGTGGTACGGTGATAACACCGACCATAGGGAACCCTGTCAGCCTTATTTTAATTTATCTCTGAACTCCCTGATAAACTTATGAAGCTTCGGTTGTATAACATGGATACAATAGGCCTTATTTGAATTATTGTTATAATAGTTCTGATGATAATTTTCTGCGGCATAAAATGTTGAAACCGGACTTATCTCTGTGACAATGGGGCGATCAAGTACCAGGTCTTTTTCCAAATGATTGATCACATTTTCAGCTGCTAGTTTTTGTTTCTGATTTTCATAAAAAACAACAGAACGATATTGACTGCCAACGTCGTTTCCCTGCATATTCAGAGTAGTGGGATCATGCGTTTTGAAGAATACGAGCAAAAGTTCCTCAAAAGAAATCTCTTCCGGGTTAAATTCAATCCTTATTATTTCTGCATGTCCGGTATCTCCATTGCAGATATCTTCATACGTGGGATTGAGTTTATGCCCTCCCATATAGCCTGATACTACCTTTGTAACCCCCTTTAAATTCTGAAAAACTGCTTCTGTGCACCAAAAGCAGCCACCACCAAAAATTGCCTGTTCCATATCATTAAATTTGAGAATTTATTTTGAGAGAATTATAACCGCCCTGTAAAGAATTTCAGAGGATTTATCCCATCTTTTAGAGGTATTAGCTGAAGCTGCTCCCGTAACCTATTTCAAATGGTTGATCCTTTTGCTGGGCTGCGCCTCCCAATGAAAAACAGCTCCGGGTAAAATAAACCTTGCCGCAGGAAGTATCTTCCGGCTATTCTTATTTTGAAACAGAAGGCGATTTCTTGCCGGAAATACTCCGGAAGAAAGAACTGAAATAAGCCATAAAAACAGGTATTGATTTCGAAAATCAAGCTATTTGGCTCACGATCCGATAACGCACATGTATAAACCTAAATGTAACCTTCTTTAAATCAAAATCGTTATTGAATTTTAATCTTTACTGATACTGAATATAGCTTGGTTGTGGTTTTAACTTCATGAGTTCTTGGGGTGTCATTAAGCGGTACGGTGCCTTTTTCAAATCATTTTTGTAGAAAATTTTAAAACCAGTAAACTGAACTGGCTCTGAATAGATAAAGTGACGGTGGGTGCCTTGTTTTAGTTCTGGCTCACCCCAGCCATCCATGTGCATTACAATTTGTGTTTCTGGCCTCAATTTAATGTTTTGATAGTTGGTAACCATTTTCTTCGTAAATCGGTGAATTACAAAAATTTTGGGAGGCAACTGATGTGTTTTTACCAATTTTGCCAGGTAATCTGAAACATAATTAATTTCAGATGCATCATAGGTGCCGATTTTTTTACCCGGCAGTACCCCGCCCTTCATTGAGAATTCAGGATCGATTCCCAGGTGAACATTTGGCATAATCAGGTATTTTTCAAGTCGAGGTAGTTCATCCCTGATGGTGCTTAAAGCCACCTGGATATCGAGGAAAACGATCATGTTTTTTTTCATTCTTGAAATAGTCAGGACCGAATCGATTTGTTTTTCAGGCATTCTGTTTCTGTATTTCCCATCCTTGCCGGGATCACCTGCCGCAACAACCGCAATATAATGCAGGGCAGGTTGTACCGGTGTTTTTGGATCAATTTTCTCCCACTTTGCAACCTCAGCATATAACATTCTTAACATTTCTTTTGGGGCATATTCTCCCAAAGCACCCATCTTTTTGGAGTAAAGATTTCCATAATAGGTAACTACTCTCTTAAAAGGTAGAATAGCACCCGGCAGGGGATAGGGCTGATTTTTAACCGGCCATTTTCCTGTGGTGTCTCCATTTGCGAGTTCCTTAAGTTTTTTATTATAAAGCGCAGTATCAATGGGTTCATATTCAATTTTTTCTGATGCCAGTTCTTCTTCTTCACTTTCTGACTTTTTACTGGTTTCTGATTTAAGACTTGATTTCCCGTCTGTTTTACTATTTGATTCACTGCAACTTGTTAAAAAAACTGCAAGTAAAAGGATTGAAAGATGGTTTAAGCTTAGAGTCATGCGTTTTTTGTGTACTGAGGTGATTTATTTGAATATTAAAACTATTTATTTTGCTGAATTTAGATGTAATTCTGGTTTTTTATCGACTATGATTGACGTAAATTACTTGATGTTGGTATCAAACACAAATAATATTTACCTAATATTTACAAAATTTTCCAAACACGCCTAAAGGTAACTTATAGCCGGAACTAGCCTGGAGGTAGAGCTCACCTGTTTCCAGATTTTGAACCTCCGGAAAAGAGGATAAAATCAGATTTTCTACGATTACTGATGAGAAACCAAGTGAATAGGTGTTTAAAATGAGAAAATGTTCATTCTTATCCAGTAATTTGACCACATCTTCCATCATTTCCTTGATATTATCCTCTAATTTCCATTTTTCTCCATTTGGACCGTGTCCGTAAGCAGGAGGATCTAAAATTATTCCTTGATACTTATTTCCTCTTTTCACTTCCCTTTTTACAAATTTCAGCGCGTCCTCAACAGTCCAGCGAATATTATCTAGTCCGGAAAGCATTTGATTTTCATTGGCCCAGCTGATCACCTGCTTGATGGAATCAACATGCGTTGTTTCAGCGCCCGCAGCCCTGGCAGCAAGTGAAGCCCCTCCGGTATATGCAAAAAGATTTAGGACTTTAGGCTGGTTTGTTTTGAATTTCTTGACGCATTTGATAATATAATCCCAGTTAACAGCCTGCTCGGGGAAAATTCCCACATGCTTAAATGAAGTGAGTGCCAACCTGAACTGGAGTTTAATTTCCTCATTTTTATAAACTATATGCCATCGATAAGGAGTTTTCTGATCTTTTTTAATCCACTCGCCTGATGTCGCGGACCGACCTCTAAAGCGTATGTGATGAAGTTTTGTCCATTCTGATTCAGGGTACTTTTTAGCCCATACAGCTTGTGGTTCAGGGCGGATTAAAATCACATTCCCAAAACGCTCAAGTTTTTCAAAATTACCGCAATCAATCAGTTCGTAATCTTTCCAGTTTTGCGGACTTAACAGCTGAATCATCTTTTTACTATTTGCTCTTACCCGCAGATTGGGTCATAATATTTTTATTTTTTCTGTAATGCCTGCATGAATTTACTGGCAAATACAAACTCATTCAATTCTTTATTGTCTGTTGATGCGATCTCCTTATTGGTCCCCTCCCACCATTTTTGGCCATCATGTAGGAAAATGACCTTCTCTCCAATTCCCATCACCGAATTCATATCGTGAGTTACGATAACGGTTGTGGTATTATATTCTGTTGTTATTTCCTGTATTAACTCATCAATTACTATAGCCGTTTTTGGATCAAGTCCTGAGTTAGGTTCATCCACAAACAGATATTTTGGATTCATGGCAATGGCTCTGGCAATACCTACTCTCTTTTTCATACCCCCGGAAAGCTCGGCAGGAAATAACTTATTTTTCCCGGCAAGATTTACTCGCTCTAGACAGAAATTGGCACGATCAAGTTTTTCTTTGGAACTCTGATTGGTGAACATGTTTATAGGAAAAATAATATTATCTTCTACGTTCATCGAATCAAACAAGGCAGATCCCTGAAAAAGCATCCCGATTTCTGTACGGATTTCAATTCTTGTGGCAAAGTTCATCCGTGTAAAATCTCGACCATCATAGATTACGGCACCTTCTTCAGGCTCATGAAGGCCAACCATGCATTTTAACAAAGTAGTCTTACCCGAGCCTGATCCTCCAATGATCAGATTGCATTTCCCTTCCACAAACTCCGCAGAAATACCCTTTAGGACGTGGTTTTCACCAAAGGTCTTATGGATGTTTTTAATCTCTATCATAATAAAAGCTGGGCAATAACATAATCAGCAGACAAAATGGTAATGCAACTGATCACTACAGCCTTGGTACTCGACCGGCCTACTTCAAGGGCACCACCACTTGTGTAAAACCCCTGGTATGCCGATACGGAAGTAATTATAAAAGCAAAGATTATGGCTTTTACCATACAAACAGTAAAGGTAAAAGGATTAAAATCTGTCGTGATTCCAGTGATAAAATCTTGTTCTGTAAGTGCTTCTGATGCGGTGCCTGCAAAATAGCCACCCAATATACATAAGCCGATGGAGATGATAACTAATAAGGGGATGGTTGTTACTGCGGCAATTATCTTAGGTAGGATGAGGTATCCCGGTGAATTTATTCCCATGATTTCAAGAGCATCAATCTGTTCGGTGACCCGCATCGTGCCAATTTGTGAGGCAACACTCGACCCCACTTTACCTGCTAAAACAACTGCTGAAATGGTAGGACTTAATTCCAGAATGGAAGAATCCCTCAGAATCATTCCTATAACCGACTTTGGAATGAAGTCACTGACCAGTTGAAAAGCAGTCTGAACGGTTGTCACGGCACCCAGGAACACCGAGATGATTGCAATGATTCCTAAAGATCCCACACCAATAGACACCATTTCATTTATGATTTCCTTGCGGTATATATTCCATTTCTCCGGTCGTCTGAAAACTGCCCTTAACAATAATATATATTTGCCTAATGGGTGAAATATCATTTGAAAATGGATTGTTTTATTAATTGTACAATATTAATATAAAATAACCAAGTCATAGACTTTCGAAAGATTAAACAAAGATAATCAAATGAGACTATGCCTCGAATTAAATAGCAGACATTAATTGATTTTATTAATTTTATCCTATGAATGCAATTGTAACCGGTGCAACCAAGGGAATGGGGAGGGCCATTGTTATGCAACTCGCCGCCAATAATTATAATATCATTTTTTGTGCCAGAGATGATGAGCAAGTTCAATTACTTTTAAATGAGCTAAAGAATAAGTACCCTAATCTTCAATTCTTTGGGATACAGGCAGACCTGGAGCATCACTCAGATTTGACAAAGTTTGCTGAGTTTGCTGAAGAAAGTTTAGAGCATGTTGATGTCTTGATAAATAATGCCGGATTGTATATCCCATCTCAACTCATGAATGAAGAGGCCGGTATTTTGGAACGCCAAATAAAGGTCAACTTATTCGCACCTCATTTTTTATGTAAGTTTTTTGCGTCAAAAATGGTTGAAAGAGGATGTGGACATATTTTTAATATCTGTTCGGTTGCTAGTTTAGAACCGGTTAGCAGAGCCGGTTCTTACAGCATCAGTAAGATTGCATTTTATGGTCTGACCAAGGTTCTTAGGGAAGAATTAAGACCCGCAGGCATAAAAGTAACGGCCGTTCTTCCGGGCTCTACCCTCACAGATTCCTGGTCCGGAACTAATCTGCCTTCAGAATGGTTTATCTCATCTGATGACATTGCCCAGTCCATCATAAATTGCCTTCGGATGAGCGCTGGAGCAAATATCGATGAAATAATAATCAGGCCTTTGTATGGTAAAGTATGAACTATTTTATCAAACCCTTTTTTCACCGATAATTTATTGTGCTTTACCGAGAACTTGAGATAAGCTACCTATTTGGACTTTAAAAGCCGGGCATCAAGATTTAGCTTTGATCCCATCGATTACAATAATTGATATTAAAAAGCTGAACAAAAAAAAATAAGAAATGAAAAAGAAACTTCAACGCATCGAGCAGGAACAAATGATTGCAGGTGTATGTACCGGTCTGGCAGAATACTTCGATTTGGATGTAACCTCAATCAGGATTGCCTTTGTAGTCGCCGTTTTAGCGGGAGCCTCGGGAGTTCTTGCTTATATCGTGCTCTGGATTGCCGTTCCCAAAAGACCTTATCTGCCAGACTACAGCCGGAATCAATCCGATAATCAAGCAACAGAGCCTCTTTCTTCTCCAAATCCAGCCTTCGTTCAAAAGAAAAAAGGAAATGGAAAAGGGCGCTTAATCGCCGGATTTATCTTCATATTCTTTGGAACCTTTTTTCTTCTGAATGAATTTAATTTGATACCAAACTGGTTAGAGGTACGTAAATTATGGCCACTTATCCTAATTGGCATGGGATTATACACCCTGGTCGGTGCAAAGAAAAAAGAATCTCGGAAGGAAGATTGGATCAAAAAGGATGAATTCACAAAAACTTCAAGTCTGAACCCAGAGCCGGTTATTACCACAACAGAACCAGAAGGTGTTCAAGATTCAAGGAATGATCAAAAGCTAAACTAGCCATTATGAAAACCGAAAAAATAGTATGGGGACTGATCCTCATTTTTATAGGAAGTGTTTTTCTTCTTGAAAACTTTAACCTGATTGATTTTTACTGGAGCTCAGTATGGAGGTTCTGGCCCGTGATATTTATCCTGATTGGGGCTGACATGCTGCTCAGTCGATTTGGAAATAAAGCTGTCGTACCCTATGTGATTGCCGCAATCACGATTCTTACTCTTGGTTTGATCGCTTATCAGGCTATACGTGCTCAAAAGGAGGGATCATGGTTTAGCTTAAAATATGAAAATGACGGAAATGATCATTCGGATGATTGGGCTACAGCTAATACTTTTACCGAAATCTATGAAGGTTCTAAGAGTGCGCGTCTGAATATTCAGGCTGGAGCGACAAGCTTCAGACTCAAGGATACCACTTCTAACTTGTTTGAAGCGAGTTTAAATCAGCGGTTTGGAAACTATACTCTGAATAAGTCCCTAATTGATTCGATTGAAGTTTTGAATTTCAAGATGCGGGATGGAAAACAAAACTGGAACCTGGATAAGATGGAGAATAACCAGACCCTGATATGGATGAATAATAAACCTGTTTGGGATATCAAAATTGAAATGGGTGCTGGTGAGGCTATCTTTGACCTGAGTAATTATAAAGTTAAAAAGTTGGTATTCAAAGGTGGTGCAGCTGCCTTTGATGCAAAATTGGGTTCTGGAATAGCTCTGACTGAAGTGACCGTGGAAACAGGCTTAGCAAATGTTGAAATAGAGGTTCCAAAAAGTTCAGGTTGCCGAATTGTGGTCGATAGCGGTCTATCCTCCAAGGATTTTATTGGATTTACTAAGCGGTCAGATGGTACTTATGAAACTGCTAATTATGGTAGTGCTTCAAATAAAATCATCATCAATCTGCAAGGTGGGCTTTCCTCATTTGAAGTTAAGAAGTATTAAATATATTTGATGGAAATTTAGGGGTCTGCCATCCCGGGTTATTTCAAGACTTAAATCCCTTCAGGTTGGCAGACTTTTTCCATATTAAAATGAAGGATTATTTTGTTGTTATTGATGGAAAACCTACCGGGCCCTATTCACTTGAGCAGCTACAAGGGCTAAAGATTAAACCCGGAACCTTTGTGAAAACAGAGGATATGGATGACTATAAAGAAGC
>VGGW01000142.1 GCA_016868395.1 Bacteroidota bacterium
ATGAAAAACGTTGTAAAACTTGATAATTATTTTACTCCAGAAGAATTAGAAGCTGCTTTAAAAAAGTTTGTTTATCGCTATAATAATGAACGTTATCACGAATCATTAAATAACTTAACACCAGCAGACGTCTATTTTGGAAGAGGTGAATCGATTTTAAAAGAAAGAGAAAAACTCAAGAAAATTGCAATTATTAATCGCAGAAATGAGCACCAAAAAACAAAATTAACAACGAACAAACAATTTCACTAACTTTAAATTATTAACTAAACACTCTCTTAGCAAAAGTCCACTTTAGTTTGACGACGTACAGGTTTCGGGATGGTGATTCGGGATGAAGGGGGAACCGATTAGGTTCCCCCGTAATCACTTGAATAGGAATAATGTGGAGCCGGAGGGATTCGAACCCTCGTCCAAACATGGGACATGTTACGCTTTCTACATGCTTAGCTGTTGTTCAGTTGTCGGGAAGGGGAAGGTCAACCGCTTACCTGTACCTTCTTCCGTAGATGTCTTGTCTTACCGGATTATCACACCATTAAACCCTGGCCAGTCCTGTTGTTCGATGCTCCTGATGTCAAATTACAGAACAGAATCTGACGGAACAAAAGCTTACTTAATTCTAAATTAAGCAGCTAAGGCGTAGTTATTTTCGCCGATTGTGTTTTGAAAGTTCAGATTAAAGTGCTACTACTCACAATGCACTGCATGCTTACATACCTGCCTCCATCCTGTCAATTCCGGTCGGCCCCAGAATTTTATGTTGAAATGTAAGAACACAAAGGTACGAATTATAAAATAACGTGAACACGACATAATATTGTGAACCACATATCTGCCTGCCGGCAGGCAGGGAAACATAGAATAATATAGCCGTCAATCTTTATTTTAGACATAGATGGCCTTGAAGCTTTGCTTCAATCTATGTGATTTACAATCTATGTTTCCTTTAAAGCATAATATTAGTCAATCTATGTGGTTAGATATTTATAAATCGAATGCACGTTAAAATAGCATCCCCGAAAAACTCATTAAACCCGGCCTGGATACACTTTTAATGCCTGCTCCAAACAGGTCATCGCAGCTTCTAATTCTTCCTTGTTCAAAACGTATGCCAAACGCACTTCATTCTTTCCTGCATCTTTCGTACTATAAAATCCGGTCGCAGGTGCCATCATGACCGTTGAGTTGTTATAATCAAACTCTTCCAGCATCCATTGGCAGAATTTATCGGCATTATCAATTGGTAATTTTGCCACAACATAAAAGGCGCCACCCGGATTTGGGCAAAATACCCCTTGCATCTTGTTTAATCGGCTAACTAATGCATCTCTTCGGAGGGTATATTCTTTATTGACTTTTTCGAAGTAGCTTTTCGGTGTGTCGATGGCTGCTGTTGCCGCAATTTGTTCGACCATTCCCGGGCTCAAACGTGCCTGTGCAAATTTCAATCCCGCAGCAATAACATCCTTGTTTTTAGTAATCAAGCATCCAAGACGAGCTCCACACGCACTGTAACGTTTTGAAACCGTATCCAGAACAACTACATGTTCATCAAGTCCTTTCAGGTGCATCGGAGAAATAAATGCCTGACCATCATAGCAGAACTCACGATAAGCCTCATCAGAAAACAGGAACAAATTGTATTTCAGACAGAGCTCTCTAAGTGCTTCCAGTTCCTGTTTTGAGTAGAGGTATCCGGTTGGGTTATTTGGATTACAGATGATAATTGCCTTTGTCTTACGATTGATCAGCTTCTCAAATTCACTGATCGGAGGCAGTGCAAATCCATTTTCAATGACCGACAAAATGGGCTTTACTACCACATTACTCATACAGGCAAAACCATTGTAATTGGCGTAGAAAGGTTCCGGAATGATAATCTCATCACCTTCATTAATACAGGCTTGCATTGCAATAGTAATCGCTTCGGAACCGCCAACTGTTACCAAAATTTCATCCGGATTAATGTTGTAAGCCAGTTTATTATAATATTCGGTTAGTTTGGTACGGTAAGCTAAGGTTCCTTCCGAAGGGGTATAGGACCATACCTTAAAATCTATATTTTTAATTGCATCCAGCATGCCGGCCGGGGTCTCTATATCCGGCTGACCTATATTTAAATGATAAACCTTCTTTCCATCACGTTTTGCTTGATCTGCAAAGGGAGTGAGTTTTCGGATAGGGGAAGCGGGCATTTGCCGGCCTTTAACTGAAATTTCTGGCATGTCACAAAAATAAAAAACCTCCATGAATAGGAGCGGTTTTTTGCTTATTAATTTAGAATCGCTAATCTTGAAGCTCTCTGTAAGTCCCGCCTTAGTGATTTATCGGCTGTTTTGACATTCAATCTAATTCTATATGTTGTCGACCCGGATAGTGCTATTGAGGTATATTAATTAGTATCGATGAATTTTTCGGATAGATGCTCTGCTAAAATTTTTTCAAAAGGTAGTCTCAAGTTGGTTCAAAAAATGAACCGATCGACGATTCATTGCCACTATTTGGGAAATTAACTGGAGTGAATAACAGATTTCCCTCATTGAATTTGTCCGAAGTTGTAAGTTTATTTATCAAATTGGAATTCAGCTCTTGATTAGATTAGCATGGCCCCAAAACTTAAAATACGACTCAGAGCGGTGCATGATGTTAATATAACCAGAGTTCGATATCAACAATCTAATTTAGGTGAGATTAATAAAAGATCTTACCGCAGCCTGATTATTTTGCTCAGCTTTTGGAAAGCAGGGTCTGTTGCTCCTGGCTTATTCCAGTCCCGTGTTCGGCCCTATTTTTTTGCAGGAAATACAATCGGTATCATAAGATTCAGTAGTGCAAAAAAGATAGGGCTGCCACCCGGGTTTGCTTAGCAGGGCCTTTGCTTCTATTACCGGACTGTCCATACCGATGAAACACAACTTTAGGTAAACTAAACCTTGCCGAAGGAGGTATCTTCCGGTTACGAATCATCAGAAATCAAGCAGCATTCCTCGCCGGAAATACTCCGGAGGAAAGGACTGAACCAAGCGATAACACGCAGGTATTGCTTTCCAAAATCAAATCATAGGCGCTCGGAGCAGCATGAGTTCCATCAAAAGGATAATTTCTAATATCGAACTGAGGTAAATATATTTCGTTTTCCAATATTTTTTAATTCTGTAGGAGAATGTGTAGCCCGGCAGTTCTTTCATACCTCAGGGTTTGATATTTTTTCTAAGTGTTCTGTAAAATCTGGGCCCCTGCCTCACTGTTATTCTTTAAAATTGTTGAAAAGATTAACTCTATTGGCCTTTAAAATCACTAATTGCGGAAATAGAATTAGTCAAGTGGATGTTATAATTTGGGAAATTTATCTAAAAGCGAATTATTATTTTGCTTTCCTGTGTTCAAATACAGCACTCTTTTCTTATTTTTGACCACAAACCTTTTCTATGATAGAAAGCCAGAAATTTGAGAATAATTTGCAGGAAATTGACGAATTAAGTTTTGAGGCATTCAAAAGCATTGTTATTAACGATTATAAAATTGCCTTTGAAAGTCGACAAGCCAGTCTTTTAGGTCGCAAAGAAGTTCTTACCGGAAAAGCGAAATTCGGAATTTTTGGTGATGGTAAGGAAGTGGCCCAATTAGCCATGGCCAAAGTGTTTAAACCGGGAGATTGGCGTTCCGGTTATTACCGGGATCAAACTTTCATGCTCGCTGCAGGTATGTTAACCATGCCAGAATTCTTCGCTCAGCTTTATGCCAATACTGATCCGGATGCTGATCCCGGGTCTGGTGGTAGACAGATGAATTGCCACTTTGCAAGTCGGCTTTTAAATGAGGATGGAACATGGAGGGATCTGACCCAGTTAAAGAATTCATCTGCTGATATTTCTCCTACAGGAGGGCAAATGGGAAGATTGGTTGGGTTAGCGCTGGCATCCAAATTGTACAAGAACAATCATGATCTGGCCTACCTAAAGAATTTTTCATCAAATGGGAATGAGGTTGCCTTTGGGACAATTGGTAATGCTTCAACCTCCGAGGGGATATTTTTTGAAGCTATTAATGCCGCCGGTGTACTTCAGGTGCCAATGGCAATCTCCATTTGGGATGATGCCTACGGTATTTCTGTGCCGGCTGAATACCAAACCACCAAGCAGGATATTTCTGAAATTCTCAAAGGATTTCAGCGTGATGAAAAGGGTGAGGGATACGAGATATTCAAGGTAAGGGGCTGGGATTATCCCGGCTTATGTGAAACTTACGAGAGGGCAATCAAGGTCTGCCGTGAACAGCATATTCCGGTAATGATTCACGTCACGGAAATGACACAACCTCAAGGTCATTCTACTTCCGGTTCTCATGAACGTTATAAAAATAAGAAAAGAATTGCCTGGGAAAATGAATACGATTGCATGTTGCAGATGCGGAAATGGATGATTGAATCAGCCATTTCCACTGAACAGGAATTGAATGATTTAGAGGCAAATGCGAAAATTTATATTCGTAATTGTCAGAAAAAAGCATGGGCTGAGTTCAATGCAGGAATGAAATCAGAGTTGGATGCTACCATTAATCTCCTGGTTAATACTCAAAAAGCTGAACTCATTGAATTAGCAAATCAACTTAAATCAAGTATTGAACCATCCAGAAAGGATGTAATCGCCACAGTCAGGAGTGCCATCCGACTGTTACGTCATGATCGTTCTGAGTCTAAATTCGCCTTATTGGATTGGTATAGTCAACAGCATGACCAAATTTTTGATCGTTATAACTCAAAGCTTTTTACAGGATCAGAAGAATCTCCCTTAAATCTGACTGGTATTAGGCCTGAATATTCTGAGGATTCCAAATTAGTTGACGGCAGAGAAATTCTCAATGCCTGTTTTGATGCAAATTTTGCACGAGATGCCCGCGTTCTTGCCTTTGGTGAGGATGTTGGTGCCATTGGGGATGTGAACCAGGGTTTTGCCGGACTTCAGGCAAAGTTTGGGAAAAAGAGAATCACGGATACCGGTATTAGAGAAATGACCATCATCGGACAGGGTATCGGTTTAGCTTTACGCGGTTTGAGGCCCATTGCTGAGATTCAATACCTGGATTATTTATTGTTTGGATTAAATATCCTAAGTGATGATCTGGCCACCTTAAGCTATAGGACTAAGGGAAGACAAAAGGCCCCGCTAATCGTCAGAACCCGAGGACATCGATTAGAGGGTATTTGGCATTCAGGCTCTCCAATGGGAGTAATTATCAATTCTTTACGGGGTGTACACGTTTGTGTGCCTCGAAATATGACTCAGGCCGCAGGGATGTACAATACCCTCCTTCGCGGAGATGAGCCGGCATTATTGATCGAATGTCTCAGCGGTTACCGTTTAAAGGAAACCATGCCGGATAATGTAGGCGAGTTCAGGGTTGAACTTGGAAAGGCAGAAATCATTCGTGAGGGTAAAGATATCACGGTCATTTCCTACGGCTCAACACTGAGAATCGTTGAACAAGCTGCTGAAGAACTCGAAGGCCTGGGAATTGATATTGAAATTGTTGATCCTCAAACCTTTTTACCCTTCGATCTGGAAGATTTATGTTCTCAATCCTTAAAAAAGACCAATAAATTATTAGTGGTTGGTGAAGATGTTCCGGGGGGGTCTTCGGCATTTATCATGCAACAGGTACTCGAACGTCAGAATGGCTATCAGTATTTAGATGGTCAACCCCATACCCTTACTGCTAAACCCCACCGCACGCCTTATGGTTCTGATGGAGATTATTTTACCAAACCTTCGGTAGATGATGTGGTAGAAATGGTTTATTCCATGATGAACGATAGTTTTCCGAATAAGTTTCCGGAGTTGTTTTAATCGTTTCCAGACTGTATCCCGTCATTTCGAACACCTTAGTTAAGGTTTTACATGGAAGGTAATTCTTACAGGTGGAGAAATCTCATCCAATTGGTTGAATTTCAATTAATTTAATTTTTGAAACAGATTTCTCAGTCGTTCCTCCTTCGAAATGACGGAATCCCTACAGCCTGACCACCTTGTTCCTCAATAAATGATCGGCCAGAACCAAGGCTGCCATCGCTTCGACAATCGCCACCGCGCGGGGTACAACACATGGATCATGTCTTCCCTTACCTTGAACATCCGCTGCATTTCCGGAAGAATCAAGGCTCGCCTGATTTTTCATAATCGTGGCAACCGGTTTAAATGCAACTCTAAAGGTAATATCCATTCCGTTTGAGATACCCCCTTGAATTCCACCTGAAAAATTTGTCAGTGTACGAAAAGCACTGGTTTCTTTGCCCTGAGCAGGAGCCACAAAAAGATCATTATGTTCCGAACCTCTCATCTCCGAACCGGCAAATCCTGATCCGTAATCAAATCCATGGACGGCATTGATGCTTAACATGGCTTTACCTAAATCAGCATGAAGTTTATCAAAAACAGGTTCTCCAAGGCCAACCGGACAGTTTTTTACCAGACAAGAAATTTTACCGCCGATGGTATCACCTTCTTTTCGAATTCCATCAATTAATTCAATCATCTGATTGGCAGTAGCTGGATCTGCACAACGTACGATGTTGCTTTCCCTGATTTCAAGTAATTCAGGAATGGAATTTATGGAAAGTAAAGGCGCTTCTATCGTACCTGCTGCTGATACGTGGGCAAATATTTCAATACCGGATTGCTTTAAGAGAAGTTTGGCAACTGCCCCAGCTGCAACCCTTGCCGCGGTTTCTCTTGCAGATGATCTGCCGCCACCCCGATGATCCCGATGACCATATTTAGCGTCATAGGTATAATCCGCATGAGATGGACGATAGGCATCCTTTATGTGGGAATAATCTTTTGAGCGTTGGTCTTCATTAGGAATAATCATCGCAATGGGTGTTCCCGTGGTTTTACCTTCAAAAACACCCGATAGAATTTGTAACATGTCGCTTTCTTTTCGTTGTGTCGTAATTTTTGATTGTCCGGGTTTCCGCATGTCAAGCTCCGACTGGATGAAATCCAAATCTAGTTTCAAATTGGAAGGACAACCATCGATAATTACACCAATTGCTTCACCATGTGATTCCCCAAATGTTGTGATGCGAAATAGTTGTCCGAATGAATTACCTGCCATTTTGAGTTTTAAGTTATAAGTTATAAGTTATAAGTTGTAAGTATTGGGTATTAAGTATCAATTATAAAATATGAGTAATTATCTTTAAAGATGAAAATTTGTTCTCTAATTCTGATTTCTTATTTATCAATTGTCAACTGTCAACTGTCAACTGTCAACTGTCAACTAACATTGAATCCTGCCAATTCCAAATGCCTCCAAAAATCCGGGTATGATTTTTCAACAACCAGATGATCTTCAATTTCAAGCTCGGGCACAAGCAGTGCAAGAGGAGCGAAGGCCATCGCCATTCGATGATCATCATAAGTTGATACCCTGATTTTATTGTTCAAGTT
>VGGW01000143.1 GCA_016868395.1 Bacteroidota bacterium
TAAGAAAAAAGCTATCCCTTGAATACTTGAGAGAACGTCATGGAATCATACAGGATTCTGCAACCATAAGTCCCAAAATGATTGTGCTTCATTGGACCGCAATCCCAACTCTCGAAGAATCTTTTAATGTGATGAATCCCTCAGTTCTACCGGGTGCCAGAAGCGGTATTGCAGGTGCAAGTAGTTTAAATGTTGCAGCACAATTTCTTGTAGATCGTGATGGCACAATATTTAGACAATTACCCGAAACTGCATTTGCCAGGCATACCATTGGTCTTAACTATTGCGCCATCGGTATCGAAAATGTTGGAGGCGCCAATGCACCACTTACAGAGGAACAACTGGTTGCAAATGTTGCCCTGATCAGATATCTCAAGAAAAAATATAGCATCGAATATGTTATCGGGCATCATGAATACAAAACATTTATCGGACATCCCTTATGGAAGGAAAAAGATCCGAATTATCTGACCCTTTTGTTAAACACAAAAGACCTTTTTTGTCACTATAGAATAGATCGATCCGTACTAACTGTCAGGATTCAATATATTTCCTGACTTTTATTTGATAAACATTCATGACCAGTTGTTTTAAAGCAGCTGTAACACATTGGCCGATGCGGATACCTTTTTCTGCAGAAGCTTTGGTAGGATTACCATAAACACCATTTGGGGTCAACTCCTTCATAGTACGATAAAAGGAAATTCTGGGGCCAGTTAACAGATCCCCGTCAACAGAAGGAAATGCCCAAACATTGGATCCCTGTTTGATTAGGGATTCATGTACCAAATGCGGAGCAATGGCTTTCATTAATGAGGTTTCAAACTCGCAAGCATGACCTGTTCCCCCGGGACCTGTTTCAGTAATTTTTAGTAATTCTTCTTTTGCAACATTCCACCAGGAAGCGCCAAGAATATGGGCACTCGGATTTGCGTATCCAAGCTGTTCAATAATGACCTGCATAATACCCTGATTTCCTCCATGACTATTCAGAAGTATAATATTATAAAAACCATGGTTCAAGACAGATTGAATAATTTCTTTTACTACCGTAGAAAATGTAGCATGACTTAGAGTGAGCGTACCACAAAAGCCCATGTGATGGTCCGAACAGCCTACAGCAGCAATTGGAAGAATCAGGACTTTGTCTCCAATTTCCTCATTGAGCAAGCTTGAAAAATACTCACCGATCATTCGATCGGTGGCTACGGGTAAGTGCGCTCCATGCTGCTCAATGGCAGCAATATTTAACAAAACCGGAGTCTGTTTATCAAGTTCAGCGAGCTGACCGGATGTTAATTGATCCCAATACATAAGTTTTCAAATTAGGAAAACAGATCACATTTTGCTTTCACCATGTGTTCTATTTTAGGTAAATTAATAAGTAGCCCTTCCTCCCGAAAGATCAAAAGTAAAGGCTGTTGAGAAACTTGCTTCAGGTGAAACAATAAATGCAGCAGTAGATGCCGCTTCCTCTAAAGTACCGCAACGTTTCATAGGTATTTTATCCGTCATATATTTCACCTGCTCATCCGGCAGACCTTCAACCATTGCCGTACGAATAACCGCTGGTGCGAGTGCATTGATTGTTATTCCGGTCTCGGCATATTCTTTTCCCTGAACCTTCGTCATACCGATCACGGCAGCTTTTGAAGTAGAATAGGCAAGCATTCCGGCATTACCTTCTTTTCCTGAAATAGAGGCAATATGCAGTACCCTTCCGTATTTATTTTTAAGCATTACAGGTAAAACATATTTAGAGGTATAAAATGAACCCATCAGATTTACATTTAGAACCATCAGCATATTCTCTGCCTCAACTTCATGGCTAAGTATATTTGTTTTTCCAACAATCCCTGCACAGTTAACAAGAATATCAATCCGACCAAAATGATTAGTTACATTTTGGATGGTCCTGGCTACCTCCTCTTCGTTTGTTATGTCCAAAACATAGATTTCGGATTCAGTTTTCAATAAGTTTCTTGTTTTTTGTAAACCAACAGTATCCCGATCAAATAGCGCAAGTTTAACCCCTTTTTGAGATAAGTTTACGGCTATTGCTTGTCCCAAGCCTGAGGCAGCGCCTGTAATAATTCCTATTTGATCTTTAAATTCAATTTTCATATTTTATTTAATCTTTATTTTAATTATTATCTACTAATTCCTGTAAACTAACTGTTCCTGATTTTCTAGTCAATAAATGTATGATCGTCCAGGCAAATAAATAGGTTAAACCACATAATAAAAATAATAGATTATAACCTCCAATTAAATTCCCGGCTGTTTTATAAGTATCCAGAATATAGCCCACAAATAAAGGGAAGAGCATACCTCCTACCGCTCCGGACATCGCTCCGATACCGGTTACCGAACTAACAGCTTGCTTAGGAAATAAATCGACCACTAATGTGAACACGTTGGTGCTCCATGCCTGATGTATAGCCAGTGTGAAACTCAGAATCCCAACAACCATCCATGCACTTGTAGCATATTGTGCGGAAAGTACGGTTAATTCCAGAATTGCAAAAATAAAAAGAGCAGTTTTTCTTGCTTTTAAGGTCGGCCAGCCTCTTTTTATGAGCAGCGAAGAAAAATAGCCCCCACCGATACTTCCCAAAACGGTCATGGTGTAGATAATCATCAACTCAGGACTTAAATTTGACATATTCAATTTAAAAGTAGAAGCAAAATATGAGGGTAACCAAAACATAAAAAACCAATAAATCGGATCAAGTAATATCTTTCCCGTAATAAATGCCCATGTTTGGGGGTATGTAAATAGTTTGAACCACTTAATTTTTACAACCTCTTCTGAGGCCTCCGAATCGAGTTTTTGTCCATCGTGAATATAATTATACTCTTCCACGGTTAGCCTTTTATGTTTCAACGGCACATCATAAACATACAACCATACCAATAGCCAAATAAAACCCACAGACCCCGTAATAATAAAAACCTCATGCCATCCATAGCTACTCAGAATCAAGGGAACAATCAGCAAGGCTATGATGATACCAAAACTAGTTCCGGCATTGAACAAACCGGTAGCCAAGGCTCTCTCTTTTCTTGGGAACCATTCGGCTATAGTCTTCATACCTGCCGGTACATTTCCTGATTCTGTTAATCCTAAACCAATTCTAGCCAGACCAAATCCGGTAACGCTTCTGGCAGCTGCATGAAGCATACCCATAATACTCCAGGCTGCAACCGAAATAACATAGCCCGGTTTTGTACCTATCCGATCGATGAACCAGCCCCAGCTTATCAAACCAACAGCATAAGCACCGGTGAATGCCATTACCAGAAAGGCAAAATCAGTCTCAGACCAAGAAAATTCTACCTCAAGAGTTGGTTTTAATAAACCAAGAATTTGCCTATCCAGGTAATTGATGGTGGTGGCTGAAACCAATAGCGTTAAGATGATCCAGCGGTAATTTTTTATTTTCAGTCCAGACATGTATTAGAATTTTTATAGGCTAAGAAAAAATGACAACATTGAATTTTGCTAGCCGACTCAATGAATAGGCGGCTAACAAAAAGCTTATTTTTTAAGGTTAAAGATTCAGTTTTTTTCTTCCCGCATCGGTCAGTAAGTTAACACTCCATAAAGGATACCAGGTTTGTTCCATGATAACTTTTTTGACACCGGGTACTTCATACAAGGCTTCCATCATCGTTTTTGAAACCGAAGAATGGACCACATTAGAACTGTGGGTGAAATAAGCACCAAGTGGACGCCCCCGGTGCGGCATAGCCAAAGTTACTTTTACCACACTACCTCGAACAGCGATATCATAAACAAAGCCAAGATCAACAATACTGATATCTGCTTTATACAATTGCGGATCTTTTACCAGTCCTAAAGCTTCCCATAGTAACGCTTTATTGATTGGGCTATCCTGAGCTTCGGAAGGCCTTGCAAGGCGACGCGGACTTTCCTTAGCAACTATTCCGGCTGGAAGTACCGCTCCTGATCTGCTCAAAGGATTCAAAAGTTCCTGCCTAAGATTTTCAATTCTTGTCGTATCCTCCTTCAGTGTAAAGGGTATGGCCACATAAGCATTTTTCTGGTGCAATACAGCCCCTTTCGGTATGGTTTTAATTGCTTTTGGAACCGGATAGCGGCTCCAAATTTGTCCATGCCATTTATAATGTAAATTTGGAGAACCATTATGAGCTAATTCAGCACCTAAACCTTCGGCATAATGTTCTAGGAAAAAGCCGAAAAAAGAATCTTTGGTATCCTTATTAAAAAAGCCGATACCCCATAATTTATCGCTTAGTTCCGCAGGTACATTTCCGGTTTTTAATTTTTCATCCGGACCCATCCAAAGCATATCCGTAAAGGACTGTCCGGTAATCACCCATTCATCATCTCTTAAAGCTGCAGGCGAAAATTGTTTCACAGCAGTCATATGTCCGAACTTATGGAAATAAGGTAAACCGGCATAAAAACGGTATTCGATATCCATAATCATCCGGGCAGGTGAGAATATGGGGTGTATAGGAGAATAAGGGAAACCCCAGCGACGAATGATCGTACAAATCGGACCCTTAACCACTTCGAAATCAGGGCACTCATCCCATAAAGAAATGCGCATTTTTTGAATACCATCCTCAGATACATAATCGTGGGCCCAATCAATTCCTGCAGGTTCACCATGTCCCTGACCACCGGAATAAATCTCAAGTCCATGTTCACGCTTCAAGACCATTCGAGCAAGCTGTCCGGTTTGCTTGGATAGTATTGCAGTAAAATATTCATTTTCAATATCTAAGCCATAACCCTCTCCGGTGACCTTAAGGTCAGACTGATATTGGGGTAACTCAGCGTCAGAATTGCCATAAAAAATCAAATAATGTCTTTTTTCTTTTCCCTGATTATCAGCTAGAAACAAAAGTTTACAAATCTTTTCTGAGCCTCTTCTCACCTCTGAAAAAACCTGAGAAATAACTTCAGTCAAAACTCCATCCTTAATTTCGGCAACCCTTACTTCACGGGCAAGGGAAGCGGTTTGTGATGCCTGAAAACTTAATAAGACTTCAACAGGCTCTGCCTTGCGGGTTGTTCCTATTTTTTCTTCCAGACTAACAACTTTGAAATAACTCCATCCCTTCGCCCAGGTTTTCCAAACTGCGGGTAAGGATTCCACTGTTCCAAACTGACTGGCAGAAACATGAGGTGTCCCGAAATTCTCTTCTTCAGCCTGCAATTGTAACTCAGAAATTCTAATGGAATTGGTTATTGCTCTTGCAGTTCGGTAATCCTTTTTTGATAATGCCTCCTGTAGTAATTGAATTTTTTCTGCAACACTATCGGTTTGACTGGTTGTTGCATCAGCAATAGTTGGGACAATATTTTTGGCTGAATTCTGAATTGAATTCGAGTCCACTGCTTTTGCACTCATAGGCAGGCTTAGTCCGGCAAACCCCAGTAGTCCCATACCCAAAAACTTTCGACGCTTCATGCCATCTGAAAATGAGGCATTTGGATATACGTTTGAATTTTCTACCTGATCTCCATCTTTTAGTACGGATGAATCATTATGCATCTTTAATGCAGTTTTGGAAGGATTAAATTTCTTCATTTTCTATTTATTTGTTTACTATAATAATTAAGGAAATTGATTTTCCCATGATCAATAAATTTTAAAATCAACACTAGATCCCCAGTTTCTTTCTTCCCTCATCCGTCAGCATATTGGAACTCCAGCCCGGATACCAGGTTTGCTCCATGATCACTTTCTTAACCCCCGGAACTTCATAAATAGCCGTCAGAATATTCTTAGATGTTGTTGGATGAACCACATTAGATCCATAAGCAAAATAAGTACCCAGTGGGCGCCCTCTGTGGGGCATGGCGATCAGAACTTTTACAATACTTCCCCTAACCGTAACATCATAGACCAAACCAAGATCAACTATGCTGATATCTGATTTATAAAACTGCGGATCCTTCACATCTCGGAGAGCCTTCCAGATCAGTTCTTTCGGAATCGGACTGTCTTGAGCTTCGGCCAATCTGGCTAAACGACCCGGACTATCTTTAGCAATTTGATTGGCTTGCAATCCGTTTGCCAAAACGACTAAGGGGCTCATCAACTCTTTTCTCAAGGCTTCAATTTTAGTTGGCCCATTTTGAGCATCAAATGGAAGCGCAACATAGGCATTCTTTTGATGAAAGGCCGCTCCTTCAGGAATGGTTTTTAAACCTTTAGGAACCGGCATCCGTTGCCAAAATTGACCATGCCATTTATAATAAAAGTTAGGAGCACCGTTATGACTTGGTTCTTGAAATCCTTCCGTATAATGATCAAGAAAAAGACCTATGAATGAATCATTGGTGTCTTTATTGAAGAAGCCAACTCCCCACAATTTATTCGCTGACTCTGCAGGCACCTCCCCAAATTGAATTTTTCCTTCTGCATTCATCCACATCATATCGGTAAATGATTGTCCGGTTATCACCCATTCATCATCACGTATATAAACCATATCAAATGTCTTTAAAGCAGACATATGACCAAATTTGTGGAAATAAGGAAGGCCGGCATAAAAGCGATATTCAATATCCATATTCATTCTGGCCGGGGCGAATACCGGATGTACCGGAGAATAGGGTAAACCCCAGCGGCGGACAATGGTGCAGATAGGACCCCTGATCACCTCATAGTCCGGACACTCCTCCCAAAGGGATATTCTCAATTTTTGAAAATTTTCCTCAGAGACATAATCATGAGCCCAATCGATACCGGCAGGCTCACCATGGCCCTGACCACCGGAATAGATCTCGAGCCCATGCTCCCTTTTTAAGGTCATTCTGGCCAGCTGGCCCGTTTGCTTTGAAAGGTAAGCCGTGAAATACTCATTCTCAATATCCAAACCATAACCTTCGCCTGTCACTTTAAGATCAGACTGATAATTGGGTAGTTCAGCATCCGGATTACCGTAAAAAATCAGGTAGCTACGCTTTTCTTTTCCCTGATTATCTGCAAGAAACAATAGTTTACAGATCTTCTCAGCTCCTCGTCTAATTTCTGAAAAAACCTGAGATATCACCTCAGTCAAAACCCCATCCTTGATTTCTGCAACCCGGATTTCACGGGCAAGCGATGAAACCTGGCTCGCCTGAAAACTCAGCAAAACTTCAACAGGCTCAGCTTCACGCTGAATACCTACCTTCTCCTCCAAATTGACCACTTTGTAATACATCCAGCCTTTCGCCCAACTCTTCCAGGCTGCAGGAAGTGAAGAAACACTCCCAAACTGATTGGCAGCAATCAGAGGTGTGCCAAAATCCTCATGCTCAGCCTGTGCCTGAAGCTCCGAAATACGAAGCGAATTTGTCAATGCCCTTGCCAAACGATAATCCTTCTTATCCCAGGCTTTCTGAAGCATTTTCATTTTATCTTCAAA
>VGGW01000144.1 GCA_016868395.1 Bacteroidota bacterium
TTAAAATCAATCAGTGCATTCCTTATTTCTTCAATAGTAGCAAAGCCGGCAGATAAAGAAGATACATCGAGGTAAATTCCATCAATATGGTTATCTTGTTTCGCTTTTTCAAGGTTCTCAAGAATTTCATTAAGACCTAAGCTTTTTTTAGTATCAAAACCCATTAGATTTATTTCGGAAAAGGGATTTTTGTCTGTACGCTCCTTGATAGGGTAATCGAGACTCACGTGCATGATACTATTGGATGCTGCACTAACTTTTCCATCATCACCTGCCGTAGAAACTGCCGCAACAATTACGGCTATCAGGAGAATAAAAACAACAAAGAATGAAAGGATAAAACCAATCATTGAGGCGAAAACAAATTTGAAAAATTCTTTCATATAAAAAGCAAATATATTATCTATGCAAGTATACAAAATTACAGAGTTAGAATTTGGCTATTTGTTACAAGGAACAACAAATTTAGATGAATACAACCTATCTATTACTTGGTAGTAATCTTGGTGACAGTAAAAAATACCTGGCTACCGCAATTTTTGAAATAGAAAAAAAATTGGGAATAATTGCTCAAGTGTCTTCCCTTTATCAGACAGCAGCTTGGGGTAAAAATGATCAGCCCGACTATATAAACCAGGCCATCGAACTCAAAACCAATCTTTCTCCACAAGTTTTGCTTTCAGCTATATTGAAGATAGAGACTAAATTGGGTCGGAAACGTCTTGAAAAATGGGGGTCAAGGATTATTGATATTGACATATTATTATACGATAATCTAATAGTTGATGAGGTTCAATTAAGTATTCCTCATCCTTACCTTGCATTCAGAAGATTTTGCTTGATGCCCTTGTGTGAAATCGCTCCGAATTATAAACACCCGGTTTTAAAAAAAACTATAGAGCACTTACTCCTCGAATTACAGGATGATTTGTTCGTAAAAAAGATATCTTGAGTAATTTTTTATTTGACTCAAAATCTAATAGGATTAATCCCGGTTTCATTTTGATTTATCCTAAATGAAGGATTTTGCCGGTAAAAGCAATGATTTTAGGTTCAATCTGTATGTTGATAAAACTTCTTGATTATAATATTTAAACCGGTCGTGCATTCATCGAATTAAAGTCAGTCTGAAAGTCTAGCATTGAAATCAATCATCATCTTGTTCGATGTTATTTTGGAACAACATTTCACACATTACAACCCGTAAAATAAATTTGGATGCAATTTCTCAGCGATTAGGAGACCTGGAGTTAGTTTGTAAAGCCTCGTTTGACCTTAGTTCGATATTCGAAATTATCCTTTTGATGGATCTCCTATTGCACCGGTGGCCAATGATTGGTTTTTAGAAAGCAATACCCGCGTGTTATCGCTTCCTGCAGTCCTTTCCTCCGGAGTATTTCCGGCAAAAAATGGTACCTTATCTCAAATGATTCGTAGCCGGAAGATACCTCCTTCGGTAAGGTTTAGTTTACCCGCTGCTATTTTTCATCGGGACGGGTAGTCTGTTTATAAAAGCACAAACCCGGGTAGCAGCCCAATCTTTTTTGCCTTACTGAATTTTAGGATAAGAATTCCCTTTCCCGCAAAAAAATAGGGCAGAACACGGCACCGGGAGCAACAGACTGAGAAAAATAATCAGGATCCGGCAAAAACTTATATCAATCTCATCTAAATTAGATTGTTTATATCGAACTCAGGTTAAGAGCTATCAAATTTAATTTCTAAATTTCAATAAATAGTTGCTGGTTAATTGTTTATAGCAATAAGTCAATAACTGAAAACGAGGGTGAACTGATCCAAAGAGCTGATTGCCGAGATTAAGTTTTCTCAACGAATCTAAACTGAATCAAGGAAATCAAAAAGTAAAGAATGATTATCATTGGCACAGCTTCATACTTAAAAAATATGAAAAGGGCTACCGAAGCTAGAATGAGAATATAACGTAATAAGTTCTCTGAAAATTTTAATGACTTAAACTTCATAGAAATAAGAGGAACTTCTGAGATTAATAGCAGGCTCATAATCAAGCTAAAAAATAGGATAACCCACTGATTTTGGATGAAATCTACCAAAAAAGAATTGCCATTTTCGATTATTAGTGGAAAAGAGGCTATTAACAGGGCATTTGCAGGAGTTGGAAGTCCGATAAAATTTTCGGTTTGACGCGTATCGATATTAAATTTTGCTAATCTCAGAGCCGAAAAAACAGCCATCACAAAAGGTGTGTAGCTTAACCAATCAAGCCCAAATCTTACTTGATCTGAAACCGACAATATTTGAAAAATGATTGCCGAGGGTAAAACACCAAAGCTTACAACGTCAGCCAAAGAATCTAATTCTTTGCCAATATTGGAATAAGCTTTCAACAATCTAGCCAGCAATCCATCCAAAAAATCAAAAATCGCTGAAGTACATATGGCGTAAGATGCCAATTTTAGATCTCCCTGAAAAGCAAAAACGATTCCCAAACAACCGGAAAAGAGATTTAAACAGGTTACCGAATTTGGGAGATGCTTGATCATCAGAAATAATTTTATTTCATCAAAAATATGATCCGGAATTTTTTATCAAAATTTAAAGGCAGCTTAATTTCAAACTAGGAGTTCATGGAGATCAGAAATTCCTCATTTGTTTTTGTGCCACGCATTTGGGATTGTAAAAATTCCATTGACTCTTGAGAATTCATGTCAGCAAGATGATTACGCAAAATCCAGATTCTTTGCAGAGTGTCTTTATCAAGAAGTAAATCATCCCGACGGGTACTCGAGGCAGTCAAATCAATAGCAGGGAAAATACGTTTGTTTGAAAGTTTTCTGTCTAACTGTAATTCCATATTTCCGGTTCCTTTAAATTCCTCGAAGATTACTTCATCCATTTTGGAGCCGGTTTCTGTGAGTGCCGTTGCAAGAATTGTTAGGGAACCACCATCTTCTATATTTCTGGCAGCACCAAAAAACCGCTTTGGTTTATGTAATGCATTGGCATCTACACCACCCGAAAGTATTTTTCCTGAAGCAGGGGCCACCGTATTGTAGGCTCTGGCTAAACGAGTAATGGAATCCAGGAGGATGACTACATCATGCCCGCATTCCACCATACGCTTGGCTTTTTCCAGAACAATATTCGCAATCTTGACGTGGCGTTCTGCCGGTTCATCAAATGTTGATGAAACGACTTCTGCACGAACACTTCTAGCCATATCGGTTACCTCTTCCGGACGTTCATCGATCAGCAAAATGATTAAATAGACCTCCGGATGATTTTTGGCAATGGCATTCGCAACGTCCTTTAGTAACATCGTTTTACCAGTTTTAGGCTGGGCGACAATTAAACCTCGCTGACCCTTTCCAATTGGTGTGAACAAGTCAATTATGCGTGTTGAATGATTTCCTGAATCCACGAACAGGTTTAATTTTTCTGTTGGAAACAATGGAGTAAGGTAATCGAAAGGTACCCTGTCCCGCACATCTGCGGGGATACGACCATTAATGGCCTCAACTCTTACCAAAGGGAAATATTTTTCGCCTTCTTTGGGCGGGCGGATACTCCCCCTGACAGTATCTCCGGTTTTAAGACCGAATAATTTTATTTGCGATTGAGAAACATAGATATCATCCGGTGAAGAAAGATAATTGTAGTCGGAGGATCTTAAAAAACCATACCCATCTGGCATGATTTCCAAAATACCCTCATTCACAATTACATTATCAAAATCCAAATTAATTACCGGAGCTTCCTGAGGTCTTGGATTTTGATTTTGATTTTGCCTGCGTTCAAATTTTCTCTGATCTGTCTGCTCGGCAGGTTTTGTATTTCTAATTTCAGACAGGGTTTCAGCCGGACTGTCTGAGTCATTTATCGTTTGAATGGTATCAATTACCGGGATGTCATCTTCTTCAGGAAAATCAAAGGGACGCGTATTGTCTAGCGGAACTTCCCTGTATTGCTTAGTTTCAGCATTGGGTTTTGTGCTCCGCAAGCGTTTTCTTGCTCTTGTTCCAGAATCAGAAACCTCAGTTGTAGCTGTATTTTCAATTATTTCCAGGTTATCTTCCGAAACAGGAGAGGGTTCAGCAAATTCAAGAATCTTGGATATCAGTTCTTGCTTGCGTAAGGTATCGGTATCTTGAACACCTAAGGTTTGGGCAATTTCACGTAGCTCAGAAACGAGCTTATCGTTCAATTTAGTACTATCCAGCATTAATTATGGTTTATTTTTTATTGGGATTATTTTTAAAATATTATCCTGGAAATCGACGACACAAGAATTCTTGCAAATGAAAAGTTTTGATAGAATTATGTGATTTCCTGAAATTCAGGGATAAAATGAGATTATGACACAATTTTATGCAATAAATGTAATAAAACAAAATTTTAATTTTTTTTTAATGCCCTGCGCTCATCTTTAATTACTTTCGTTCAATTATTGCTGAACATAATGAACAGAGAACAGTTAATAGAACAAATAAAAATTAAGAAATCCTTCCTTTGTGTAGGTTTGGATACCGATATATCCCTAATACCAAAGTTTTTACTTGATTTTGAAGATCCGGTTCTAGAATTCAATAGGCAAATAATTGAAGCAACGCATGATCTGTGTATTGCCTACAAGCCAAACAGTGCATTTTACGAGAGCAGAGGAATTGATGGCTGGAAAAGTTTAATTGAAACTTCTAAGCATATCCCTTCCACTTGTCTGGGAATTATTGATGCAAAACGTGGTGACATTGGTAATACATCTTCTATGTATGCCAAAGCTTTTTTTGACCCAAAATCCTCAGGAATGAACTTTGATGCCATCACCATTGCACCATATATGGGTAGTGACTCGGTGAAACCTTTCCTCGCCTTTGAGAATAAATGGGTTATTTTACTTGCCTTGACTTCTAATGAAGGAGCCAAAGAATTCCAGTTCATTGAAACAGGTGCCAATCGTTTGTTCGAACAGGTGATTCTAACAGCTAATTCTTGGGCCGGAAATGATCGAATGATGTATGTGGTAGGTGCCACACGTGAAGAAGAATTCAAAGCTATCAGAAAATATGCACCCGATCACTTTCTGTTGGTTCCGGGTGTAGGTGCTCAGGGTGGAAGCCTGGCGGATGTTTGCCGGTATGGCCTTTCAAAAAGTTGTGGATTGATCGTGAATTCTTCCCGATCAATTATTTATGCATCTTCCGGAGAAGATTTCGCCCAAAGGGCCAGAGAAGAGGCAAAAAAACTACAATCTGAAATGGAAATTTTGCTAAAAGGTGTTGACTTTTAGTTCAACAAGCTGCCCATTACTTTATTTGAACTGAGATTCGGTTAATTTTTTTTGCCCAGAATTACAGTAATTTTATAATTTAATATGGATGTTATTATTCCATCTTTTGTCTGCCTTGTAGCAGCGACCTCCGTAATTTTTTATTTGATATTTAGATTTTAATTAACTCCTGAATCAGCTTGAAATTTCAAGTAAAGACCATATCCCTTACTTTATTTTTACAAACTTCCCGCTTAAACAAATCTTGGTACCGCTCAATCATAGTTGGGTAGTGTCGACCATAATTTTGATACCTTATCATGTGGTTAACAATGAAGATTTCTTACATTTTATCTGGAAATACAGACTGTATTACACTCCCGGTTTAACTTGTACCTCCGGAGATGCTTTGGAAATTATTCATCCGGGTTTTCATAACCTGGATGCGGGCCCCGATTTCTGTGATGCAAAAATTCGAATTGGTACTATATTATGGGCTGGAAATGTGGAAATTCATTGCAGATCATCCGATTGGAATAGGCATCAGCATCAGGTCGACCAAGCTTATGATAATGTTATACTCCATGTAGTAAGCCATCATGATCATAAAATTTTGAGGACAGATGGCACTGAAATTTCTGTTTTGGAAATCGGGCACCTTATACCAAAGGATATCAGCAAAAATTATAGTGAATTGATGCACAGTTTAAAATGGATTCCTTGCGAGGACAAAATAAGCCACTTAGATTCAGTGTATATTCATAGTAGTTTAAGCGGTATTTTGATTGAAAGACTCGAGTCAAAAAGTGAACAAATTTACCGAGTGCTTTCGGAGGTCAGGGGTAGTTGGGATGATGCTTTTTATATCCTGCTTGCGCGCAATTTTGGATTTAAAACTAATGCTTTGCCATTTGAAATGCTTGCACGATCTCTTCCAAAATCTTTGATTGCCCGGTATAAAAGCACTACATTTCAGATAGAATCATTAATATTTGGTCAAGCCGGCTTTTTGGAAGGTAAATTCAAGGATGAGTACCCTAATTTGCTTAAGCAAGAATATAACTACTTGCAAAAAAAACATGGTTTGAAGCCTATTGATAAATATTTATGGAAATACATGAGATTAAGGCCCGGGAATTTCTCAACTATCAGACTTGCTCAATTTGCCGCTTTGCTCTCTAGCTCAAATCATTTATTTGCGAGGATTATTGAGGAAACTGAACCTGATAAAATCGCCCGAATGTTTTTAAATTTAAATTTAAACGATTATTGGAATAGGCATTATCGGTTTGATAAGGAAGGTAACTATTCTTTGACCGCTATCGGTGAAGAAGCAATTAATAATATTTTGATTAATACCGTTGCGTATTTTTTGTTTGCTTATGGTTTGAGGACAGGCAGCGAATGGCATCGGGACAGAGCTATATTCATGTTAGAAGGCTTGAAATCGGAACAAAATTCAATAATCAGGCGCTTTAGTAAAATTGGGATTAAGTCGGATAGTTCTGCCCTTAGTCAGGCATTAATAGAATTAAAAAAATCATATTGTGATCAAAAGAAATGTTTATCTTGCATGATTGGAATCAAATTTTTGAGAAAATAAAATGTTTCAGCAGTTTCTAACATTTTTCGAAAAACGTTCTTTTGGAGTTTGTACCTATCTTGGAGAACGTTTGAATATATCTATTTCAAAAATCAGATTATTTTTTATTTATTCTTCGTTTCTGGCCGTTGGCTTTCCATTGATTTTTTATTTTTTTGCGGCTATTGTTCTTGATGTGAGGCATTATGTCAAAAAGATTAGGGCGACCAGTGTGTGGGATTTTTAACACTCAGTCGGTCTTGATTTATCAAAGGGAAAACTCGTGATACTGATTAGCTTTGAATTCGGATCAAGGGTCGTTTGACCAAATATACTCTCCTAAGTTTTGACAATTCAACCTAGAGAAACCCATAATTTTTAGCTACGGTTTAGATCGCACCTGTTCAACTTGCCAATAAAATTCCTTCTCTTGTCTAAAGCCTTATTTGAGCGAATAGAAATTTTATTGGAATAAAATATTGTTTTTTAAGTTTTAGGAACCTCCGGTAAATTAGACATGAACGTTCATTTTGTTTTAACGACTGAATGGTTTTTCACTGGCCAGGTACTCT
>VGGW01000145.1 GCA_016868395.1 Bacteroidota bacterium
GATCCTGTAGTGGTTGTCCGTCCTCAACCATTACACTTAAATCAGGCATAGAAAATCTTTTGAAAAGAATGGTACCTGAAGTTACCGAGGTTGTTTCGGAAGCACTGTAACATTGTGAAACGTAAAAAAATGTCCTACGTGATTTAAATTATCCGTAGGGCATTTTTTTATAATTATTTAATGTCCGCTTGGATTTGAGATCTTATCTCTTCTGCCCATTTAGCCAGTTCAGTCCTTTGAGCATCAGATAATTTTGCATCACCATGAATGTAAGTGTATGATTTTAGTGGCATCTCTCCTTCCTTAATCATTTCAACAAATTCTTCCATTTTATGATCCGCTTTTTTAGGGGTATAGCTTGCAAATTCGGAAAAATTAATCTCAGACTTGCCCTCATTCACGTGATCTGAAAGCCACCAGGCTATAGGCTGTACCTCTGCATACCATGGATAATTTGTATGATTAGAATGGCAATCGTAACAAGCGGTATGAATGAGCTGCTTGGTATTCTCAGGTGTACGGTAGTGAGCAAAAATATCATTCGGACTTTCAGCTACCGATTGATTTTTTTCCGGTCTGAAAAATTGAATAATTACAAATAACACAAGCAGAGTAATCAGGATTTTTCTTGTAGTTGACATAATGATCTTTATTTATGTTGATTGAATTTTTCCTCTAATATAAAAAGTAATTCTGCAGAAATTAGTCCGTTGGTGGCAACCATTTCCCTCCGTTCAATACTTTTATTTCCGCCGTAAAAATCAAAAATTTGCCCACCTGCTTCCCTTACCAGGACAATACCGGCAGCTACGTCATAGGAATTCAAATTAAACTCAAAGTATGCATCAAACCTTCCGCAGGCTACATATGCGAGATCAATTGCTGCCGATCCAATCCTTCTTACCCCATGACATCGTTGCATCAGTTCCTTCAAGACTGCCAGGTAGGCATCAAGTTTTCCGAATTCATAATAAGGAAATCCTGTTGCCACTAAGGTTTTTTCAATCCCCCGTGCCTTTGACACTGAGATTCTTTTATTATTTACATAGGCTCCACCATTTTTCCATGCTGAAAAGCATTCATCCCTATTGATTTCATAAACCACACCCAGTATGAGTTCATCATTAGATTGGAGGGCAATACTAATTGAGTAAGTCGGAAGCCCATGAATGAAGTTTGTCGTTCCATCCAGAGGGTCGATAATCCAATTGTACTTTTCACCTGAGATGGTGGCGGTTTTTTCCTCTGTCACAAAGCCTGCTTCAGGAAGTAGTGATCTAAGACTATCCACCAGGGCAATTTCAGCCGACTTGTCTACATAGGATACCATATCATGTAAACCCTTGTACTCTACTTTATCATGGTCAAAATTATGAGATTCGTTCCTGATGAAGTTCCCAACCTCTTTCGCAATTGAAACTACACCCTCAGTAAGTTTTGAAAGATTCATTTATTAGGATTTTACAGTCAATGAATCGTTATTAGTATTCCATATTGACCAAAATATGCCAAAAACACCAAGAAATATAAGAATAGTTGAGATCATTTCTGCCTGTGTAAAGGCAAGTCCAAAAGCATGATATTGAGAATTAACACGGATACTTTCAATCAAAAAACGCTCAAGTCCGTTAAAGATCAGGTACAATGACCACATAAGTCCGGGTGTGTTAATTCTATGTCTAAATCCCCATAGTAGTGCAAATATGAAAAGGCCCATCAATACCTCATAAAAAGGTGTTGGGAATACAGGCAAGGGAAGTTCATTACAAAATTGACCGGTACAACCGGGTATTGGTACCCCGCTATTTACTACATTGTGTGGATATTTAAAGGACCAAACCCAGTCAGGAGCCCAAGTCAACCAGGAGGGTTTTGGAGCCATATTTTCTATACCCCAATCGCCATCACCGGATAATTGACAACCGATGCGACCAACGGCATAGGCCAACATCATCCCCGGACCGGAAATATCAAGCATATGTACCCATTTAATTCCATGTTGTCTCGCCTGATAAATCACGGCAGCTCCACCCATAATTAAACCTCCATAAAAGGTTAACCCACTAAAGGACAGAAGTCCACCAATTGGATCCTTAACAAAATCATCCCAATACTCCAAATTATGAAATATCTTAGCCCCTAAAAAACCCCAAATAGCCGCCCACATGAGTAATGTTCCCATAATTTGATAGGGATGAACCAGTTCTTTTACAATTTTCGGCTGACTCAGCTGTTCCTTCTTTTTTTCTGCATATGCCCAGTAAATAAATAATGCACCCAATACTAATCCACCGAGTAAACTTCCTCTGGCAGATAAGATATAACTTTGAGGATCAGCAACAAAAGCAGAATAATTTAATAAACCATCAAGAAGTTTATAACCCACCAAAAACCCAAATAGTCCGTTAAATACCAGCTCCTGAGTGCTTGCCGGCTCACCTACCTTAACCTCACGGGTAAAAGGCAGTACAAGTCCCAGTTTTTCCTTTCGTTTAAATTCCTGAGAAAGCGCCCAGTAACCTGCTGCAAAAGCTATGGCAACGAAAAATCCAAAGGTTTGGATGGGCAGAGGTATATGAATACCGATTAAATATTCAATGAGGTGGGTTAAGGTTGGAAACATAGCCTAAATATATAATCTTGTTAAAATTTATATGGTTAATAATAAATGTAGAATAAATATCAATCGATTAAATCAAGATATAGAAAATCAAAGGTTCAATGAAATAATGTTTCCTCCATGTGAGTAATTTCCATTTCACAATCCGGTGTAATTGTGCTTAACCTTACCTGCTTTAGTTCATTAATCAAAAGTGGATCATATGGAGCCTTTACTTTCACATAATTTCTGCTAAATCCATGCATAAATCCTTGTTTATGATCAGCCTCAAACAAAACCTCTGCCATATTACCGACCTGGCTTTCGTAAAATTTACGGCGCTTTTTCTCAGAAAGGATATGCAACATTTTACTGCGGTCTGCACGTTGCGAACCTGGAACCTTACCTTTCATTTCAGCGGCGTCTGTATTATCACGTTCAGAATAGTTGAAAACATGCAGATAAGATACCTCTAATTCATTAAGAAAGTTATAGGTTTCCAGAAAGTCCTCACGGGTTTCCCCCGGAAATCCGACAATAACATCGACACCAATGCAAGAATCAGGCATCAATCTTTTAATTTGAAGAATTCGATCCGCATATAATTCCCGCTTATACCTTCGCCGCATTAATCCAAGTATTTTGTTAGAACCGGATTGCAGCGGGATATGAAAATGAGGAACAAATTTGCTTGATGCAGAAACAAATTCAATAATCTCATTACTGAGTAAATTTGGCTCTATTGAGGAAATTCTAATTCTTTCTATACCATCAACTTGATCCAATGATTGAATTAAATCAAAAAAGCGATCCTGTCTCTGGCCATTCCTAATTCCAAAATCACCTAAATTTACACCGGTAAGCACAATTTCCTTGACCCCGGTTCTGGCAATTTCATTTGCCTGAATAATCACATTTTCTATTGTATCACTCCTGCTTGCACCACGGGCAAGTGGTATGGTACAAAATGAACACGTATAATCACAACCATCTTGCACTTTTAAAAAGGTACGGGTTCGGTCGCCGAATGAATAGGAAGGAATGAAATCTTTCGTTTCTTTGATATCCTGATTGAATATCTGAACTTTTTGCTGTTTTGTTAAATCACGGATATATTCAATAATTCTAAATTTCTCAGCGGCCCCCAAAACAATATCTACACCCGGTATTTCCGAGATTTCCTGAGGTTTTAGCTGAGCATAACAACCGACAATGGCGATATAAGCATTAGGAGAATGTTTTAAAGCCTCTTTAACAACTTTGCGGCATTTTTTATCAGCATGATCTGTTACAGAACAGGTATTGATCAAATACACGTCTGCCTGATCAGTAAATGACACCGTCTCAAATCCTGCGTCATTAAACATTCGCCCAATGGCAGAACTTTCTGAAAAGTTAAGCTTACAGCCCAGCGTGTAAAATGCAACCTTTTTATTCATATCAGGCTGCAAAGATAAGGATTAGAGAATGGAAATTTTAGAAATGAGGAATGAAAGTAAAATGATTGAAGTCGATAGCTTAAGTTAAAACTAAAATTAGTAATGATGAAAACGAAATCAATTCATCTATTTATACCATATTAATTATTCTTACCCCACTGATAAGAAACATGATTAAAACCGGCCAAATCTATTACTCTGTTAATCACGGTTGCCGCAACGTCTTCAATGGTTTTTGGAAGGCTGTAAAAAGACGGCGTAGCCGGACAAATGATTCCGCCTGCTTCGGTGACAGATTTCATATTGTTGATGTGAATCAGGTTGTATGGGCTTTCTCTAACAAGCAGAATCAATTTACGCCTTTCCTTCAGAATAACATCTGCAGAACGGGTTATCAGATCATCAGAAATACCACTTGCCACACGGCCCAATGTACCCATAGAGCATGGGCAAACAATCATCGTATCAAATCCGGCCGATCCTGAAGCAAATGGAGCCAAAAAATCACGTTTATCATAAAATCTGAAATCGTAGGATAAATAGTCCTTGTTGCCGAGTTCATGCAACCAGACCTCTTTGGCATTATCAGACATGATAATGCCCAATTCAGAAATCTGATCATTCAAAGTTTTTAATTTGTCAAATAAAACTTTAGCATAAACTGATCCACTTGCTCCGCTTACTGCAACCACAATCTTTTTTTTATTCATTGGAATTTTTTAGATAAAGCTTATCCATAAAAATATCTGATCAATTTGCCCTTATAACAAGAACCTTAATCATTCAATTAACTAACAATTTTTGCACAAATATCCACCAAATAAGCTAAAAATTTGAGCCAACTTAAGAATTAATGCCCCATTTATGCCATTAGCACGTAAAAATATGCTCAGATTTTAGGCAGCTATCTTTTTTTGAACTTCATTTTGGCTTTTTCCCTGGAACTGTAATTATATGTTTTAACATTGCTTTGCTTTTTGGAATGAAAAGCCAATCCCCCATTTGTTTCAGCATCCGGATGGTTTTGTGTAGTTTTTGAAGCCTTCTTGGGTTTATCCTTTTCAATAAGCAGATCTTCAGGGAGCTCAGCGAGCGGTAGTATTTTGCCGATTGCCAATTCGATCTTTTTAATCAAGATAAGTTCAATATCTGTGGCAAAACTAATAGCCACTTGTTCATTTTTTGTGTTTGAATCATGCTTAACTATTCTGCCGACAAATGTCTCAACCTCGACGGGAATTTCCAGATGAAAAATAAAGGGAATTCCATCAAGCATTACCGGCTCGTTCAGATCATCTGCAATCAGTAGTATTCTAGCATCCTTGCTCTGCTTAAAATCATTGATCTGATCAAAGCCTGGATGATCGAAGAATAAGGGTTTGTAAATCGCAATATCTTTATCAAGTGATTGAAAAAGGTTCTTAAATACTTTTTCTGCTGTAAGTCTTGTGGTGACAAATACCACAACTTTGTTGAATACATCCTTGTCGCGTAGAAGAAGATGAAGCAAATTTACCTTAGTCCTGAAATCAGGAACTTTATAAAGCAGCTGATCAATGGTTTCAAGTTCAGGTTCACCCAAATCATTCACTTCTATCAAAGCCGGCTGATTCATAAACTGGTTAATCAAAAGTTGCAACTTATCATGAAGTACCTCAGAAAAAATAAGATGCTGGCATTTAACGATGCTTCTCGCTAATTCTGCGAGTGGTAATTGCATTCCTCGTTTAATGATCTCAGCCGCATCATCTACAATGAACATCATGATTTTATTTAGATTCAAGCCGAGTTTGAGATATATTGCTCTTGCCCTGTCTGGACTTGCAACCACGATATCGGCACCATCGGCAAGCGCATCCATTTGCGACTCCATCCCTCCTTCAGGATACAATCCCACTATACGGATGGTAGGATTCTTGTTCAATAAATCAAACCGCTCCATGACAGCCAATACATGATCTTTACTAGGAACCAGAACCAAGGCTCTTGGAGCTTCTTCGTAACCGTATTTTAAGCGCATCAAGGTTGCCAACACATAAGTTGTTGTTTTCCCTGAACCTTCGGGCGCTACTGAAATCACATCCTGCCCACCCAAAATGCGTGACATCGTTTTAAGCTGAAGTTCTTTGGGACCCAAATAACCCGCATCCGTCATTGCTCTGACTAAGGGCTTACTCAGCTTTAATTTATCAAACAAGGCCATGCAAAAAGATTTTTATTTTGAAATGCAAAGGTAACAGATCGCATCGAGTATAAAGATATCTTGCCCCTCAACTTTCTGGTATGATTAAATAACTATTCAAGCAGCAAAGGATCATCTTCCTCACTACTCAAACTGAGCGAAATTGTGTCCGCACCGGCAATACCTTCAATAGAACCCTTGATGCTTGAAGCATTCAGCAAGACCTTATCCAATTGCTTTTCACGCATTTTCCACATTTTCTCCATGGCATCTCGCTCCCTATGAATGGATAAACGCATACTCATATAACCCTCACGAATGGCCTTCCATTGCTCAGAGAACTCAGTCCCGGTCAGATAATCATAAAGCATATGCATTTTATCCCCACGGTTCTCCTGAGATTTTGAAGAATTATAAAGTTTCAGGATTCCCTCTCGTAAAACATAGGCTACCGCCTTAACTTCTTCAAAAGAACATATCCAGACTCCATCACGCTCTCCAAAACAGGTCATTCCTTTAGGATAAGTTTGAGTGACAATAACTGCAACATCCACACCCTCCTTACGCATATCTTTTTTAAGTTTATCTATCCAATCATTAGCAAAATCCTTGGTGCGTTTACTTTCATAAATAATCTTTCCACAATCCTGACCAAATTTATTTCTCACTACCTGGATACAATCGGCACCTCGAACGCCCTTACCTACTTCACCTATCTGATCGAAAGGGAAGGTAACCCGCAACACCTCCTCCAAAATCAGTTCCTGAACCTCCCCTTGCAACTGCATGGAGCCTTGCTCAGCTTTGCGGCGCATTTCATCTACTAATTTCTTCTGATCTTCCAGTTGCTTCTCAAATTCCTTTATCCGCAATTGATGTTCGGTTTCCTTCAACTGGATTTTATCAAGCTCCTGTTTTTTAATCTGCTCAATAATTTGATTCCGCTCGGCCTGCATTTTCCGCTGAATCTCGATTTCCATTTCTTCCGCTCTTGTCTTGAGCTCTTGCTGCTTTTTTAAAAACTCCAGTTCCTTCTGCCCTGCTAACTTTAACTTTTCCTGATTCTCATTATTGACATTCTCTAAAAATTTGAGTTTACTCTCAAAATCAACAGCAATACTCTTGCGCACTGCTTCCTCCAAATTAATCTTTTCC
>VGGW01000146.1 GCA_016868395.1 Bacteroidota bacterium
TTGAAGAATCAAAAACAGCAGAATTTGAGGAGGTGCTTCGAGCAAATGGGATTGCTGAGCCAAACATTAGTTGTTTTGGATCATTGAGAAAAAAAACAGGAGCTCATTTGATTGAAGTAAAATAACAAGATTTAGCCCCAGAACTATCCCTTCAATTTGCCGATGAATTGCTTAACTTTAACAACATGATCAGGAAAACATCCAGATTACCAAAAAGCTTTTGAACATTAGCTTAGAGGCTGTAGGGCAAGGCTTTCCAAAGGGTTAAAACACAAATGAAAAACAAAAATCAGATGAAAAAATTAGCATATTATTTATTCTTTGTAATAGGATTCGTGTTCATCAATGGATGTGGAAATGAAACCACCATCAACGATGATGAGGCAGCTTCGGTTATTTCAAACTATTTAGAGGAAAAACCTGAATACAAAACGGCTGATTTTATTTTTGGAGAGATGAAATTTCGTCAAATAAAAGACCAAGAAGAACTGAATAAATACAAGGCACTGGAAAAGTCCGGATTCATCAGCATGAGCCTTAAAGAACAAAAGAAAGTCTTCCTCTCAAAAGACAGTACTCTGGTTTATCTGATCACCTTGACAGAAAAATCAGCACCTTTTGTTTTGAAGCAGCGTAACGATAAAGCTCAGGTCAAAACCATTTTTTATGTAATGGATAATGATAAACCGGTAAACTTTGTAAAAACGAATGAATCATCGGCAAAAGTGACGGTAACATTGGTGAAGATGGAGACAGATTTCTATCCCTTTGACGACGCCCAAGGTTCAAACAGCGAGTTTATCACCAAGACTTTTAAATTGAAGTACAAGAAGGATAAGGGATGGGTGGTGACCGGCGAAAATTGAGTATTTTATTCAGTGAATTTTCAGCTTAACCAGCCAATCGGCGGCCTTCTAGAATAAGAAAAATATTGACCTAATAATTACAAGCAAATTATGCTTGTAATTAAATAATCTGCTGAAAATCATTATTTTTGTTTCATAAAAACTTCCCCAACTTTTAATGAAACTTAATATAGATTATCAGGAAAAATTTGAGCAACGTCATATTGCTCCAAATGAACAGGACACCGTCAAAATGCTGGACAACATTGGTGTAAATTCCATCGAAGAATTAATTAGTCAAACCGTTCCTTCAATTATCAGATTAAAAAATAATCTAAATCTTCCTGCCGCAAGGAGTGAAGCAGATTACCTGAATGATCTCAAAAAAACTGCATCTAAAAACAAGGTGTTTAAATCATATATCGGTCAAGGCTACCATGATGTAATCGTTCCGGGTGTCATTCAACGCAATATTCTTGAAAACCCTGGATGGTACACCCAGTATACTCCTTATCAGGCAGAAATTGCCCAAGGACGTTTACAGGCCCTATTAAATTTCCAAACCATGGTTATTGACCTCACCGGAATGGAAATTGCAAATGCCTCTCTTCTGGATGAAGGTACCGCAGCTGCCGAAGCCATGTTCATGCAATACAGCCTTCGTAAAAATGAAAATGTACGGGTATTTTTTGTTTCTGAAGAGGTTCTTCCGCAGACCATTGATATTTTAAAAACACGTGCCGCTCCTTACGGAATTGAGATACGTATCGGCAATCACGAAACCGTTGAACTCAATGAAAGCATGTTCGGTGCCATTGTTCAGTACCCTGCAGCTAAAGGCGAGGTTTACAATTACTCATAATTTGCACTTAAAGCTCGCGAAAAAGGAATTAAACTTACAGTTGCCGCAGACATCATGGCCTTAGCCTTGTTAAGTCCGCCGGGAGAGTGGGGTGCAGATATCGTTATTGGATCGAGCCAACGTTTTGGCATTCCAATGGGTTTTGGCGGTCCGCATGCTGCCTTTTTTGCTACCAAAGAAGAATACAAGCGTTCTCTGCCCGGCAGAATTATTGGAGTGACCATTGATAGTGCCGGGAACTATGCCCTTCGTATGGCTCTTCAAACACGAGAACAGCACATCAGAAGGGATAAAGCCACTTCAAATATCTGTACCGCACAGGCACTGCTTGCGATCATGGCAAGTATGTATGCAATATACCATGGTCCAAAGGGAATCAAGCAAATTGCTGAACGAATCCACGGACTTGCTGTATTTTTATCCAAGTCACTCGAAGCGCTTGGCTTTCATCAGGAAAATAAATTTTTCTTCGATACCCTCAAATTAAACGCAGGGGAATTAATTGAATCCATTCACACAGAGGCCCTGAAAAATGAAGTTAACCTAAATTATGAAGGTTCAACTGTGGGAATTACACTGGATGAAACTACCAGCCCTGAAGATGTAAAAACCATCATTCGGTTCTTCGCAAAGGTGATGGGAAAGAATATTGATGACTTAGATCTTGAGGGTATTAAGACAAGAATTTTAGGCAAGATTCCATCCCACTTAGAAAGAAAATCAGATTATTTAAGCCATCCTGTATTCAATTCCTATCATTCGGAGCATGAAATGCTTCGGTATATCAAGTCTTTGGAAGCTAAAGATCTTTCACTTTGCCACTCTATGATTGCTCTGGGTTCATGTACGATGAAACTCAATTCAACCACAGAAATGGTTCCTGTAACCTGGGCAGAGTTCAGCAAGATTCATCCATTTGCCCCTTCCGACCAAGTTGAAGGATATATGCAAATCTTTGATGAACTGAATAAATGGTTGAGTGAAATTACAGGTTTTGCGGCAATGAGTTTGCAACCTAATTCAGGAGCACAGGGTGAGTATGCCGGACTAATGGTTATTCGTGCGTATCATTTAGACCGTGGAGATAGCCATAGAAATATTGCCTTGATTCCTTCCTCAGCTCATGGCACCAATCCGGCCTCAGCTGCAATGGCCGGAATGAAGATTGTAATTGTGAAATGTGATGAAAGAGGCAATATTGATGTGGCAGATTTGAAAGCAAAGGCTGAGGAACATGCAGCTGATCTTTCATGCCTGATGGTTACTTACCCTTCAACGCATGGTGTATTTGAAGAATCAATCATCGAAATCTGTGAAATCATTCATAAGAATGGCGGACAAGTTTATATGGACGGGGCGAATATGAATGCTCAAGTTGGACTTACTAGTCCGGCGACCATTGGAGCCGATGTTTGCCACCTAAATCTACATAAAACGTTCTGTATTCCTCACGGTGGCGGTGGACCGGGAATGGGGCCTATTGGTGTTGCTAAACATTTGGTTCCTTTTTTACCAGGACACGCCGTAGTGGAAATGAGCCGAGAAAAATCAATTTCTGCAGTTTCATCAGCACCATGGGGATCTGCCTCAATCCTAATAATTTCTCATGCCTATATCGCCATGATGGGTGGTGAGGGATTAACTAATGCAACCAAATTCGCCATTCTGAATGCCAACTACATCAAAACCAGATTGGAAAATTCATACCCAATCCTTTATTCGGGAACTCAAGGACGTTGTGCACATGAAATGATTTTGGATTGCCGTGCATTCAAGGCCTATGGTATTGAAGTTACCGATCTTGCTAAACGACTGATGGATTATGGTTTCCATGCACCAACCGTTTCCTTCCCTGTTGCAGGTACTGTCATGATTGAACCTACAGAATCTGAACCTAAACATGAACTCGATCGTTTTTGTGATGCAATGATTGCAATCCGGAGCGAAATAGAAGATGTAGAAAATGGAAAACTTGACGCCTTGAACAACCCATTAAAAAATGCTCCCCATACTGCTGCTGCTGTTACTGCCAATGAATGGACTCATCCATATTCCAGACAAACTGCCGCATTTCCCCTGCCATATGTTTCAACTTTTAAATTCTGGCCATCGGTTGGCAGAGTGAATGATACGCATGGCGACCGGACACTAGTTTGTTCTTGCCCGCCGGTAGAATCTTATGCAGAAGAAGTATTATAATTGATTTTCTAACTTATTAAATCAGCAGAAAAACTCTGTAAAATTAGGTTTTTTCTGCTGATTTCTGAATACAAGAACTAAAATACCTCTGATTAACGAAATGAATAATTCCCATAAAATTATCCAATAATATAGGCCTCTTCTTTTATTTTCACTGATGCAAGGGGGAAGGAAGATACTTCCGGTATCTGGTAATTTATAAGTGACATTGCCTTTATCTTAAAAAACAAGAAGCTTTTAAGATATATTTATGAGATCAATTAAAACAAGTAAATTGGATCAAATTAGACCGTCTTCACACCACAATTAAAAAATTAAAACAAAAACAATAAGCAAGATGAAAAAACTATTATCCATAGGCATAGCATTAATGGGAGCGATGTTTATCCTGGCCTTTAACCCAACTAAAGAAGATGTCTACACAGTTGATGCAGCAAATTCCTTAATTGGCTGGTCTGCTAAAAAAGTTGGAGGTGGCCATACCGGAACCGTAAAAATAACAGAGGGAAGTTTAGTTTATAATGGAAAAACCTTACAAAGGGGTGTTTTTTTGATGGATATGGCGAGTATCACCTCTGATAATGCTCGCGTTACCACCCATTTAAAATCGCCGGATTTCTTTTCTTCCGAAAAAAATCCTAGTTCTAAGTTTGAGATTACAAAAGTTAGCGCAGTAGGGAAAGAACGTGTTAACATCACCGGTAATCTGACAATAAAAGGCATCACCCATCCTTTAAGCTTTCCGGCAACCGTTAAACATGGCAAAGATGTGATTGTTGCTGTAGCCTCAGGCATCAGAGTAGACCGAACTAAGTATGATATCAAATTTCGTTCTAAAACCTTTTTCGGAGATATTGGCGATAAAGCTATTGACGATGAATTTGAATTGAACATTAATCTGACAGCGAAAAAAAGCTAAGGAAGAACAAAAAATTAGGGGCAAAGATCAGGGACGTACATAAATTCTTGTTCCTTGCTCCCTATTCACGTTCATGGTTCTTGACTCTCTTTACAATATCCTGAACGCTTCATTCTCAAAAGCTACTTTTGCAATTGCCTTGCTTTTGGCATGATAAAATAAACATTCCCAGTTTTCTTCTGCAGCCCTTTTACCATATTCTAATCTTAACTCCATGGCCTTTCTGCCATCAAAATCATATTTTGCAATAAATTTCCTCAATAACTGCTCAGGTTCGGGCAGAATATCGGCACCAAAGAATAGGGTTTCTTCATCTTCCCAGAGCAGGAAAACCTGATGATATTCACAATGCCCCCCCGTGAGTTCAAAGGCTATCTCCCTGTTAAATTGCCCACTTCCCTCAATAAAATGAGCAGAACCACTACGCTGAACAAAATCAAAAATCTCTGTTCTATAGGATCGGGATGGCTTACTGTATGCAGCTTCCCATTCCCCCCTCTGAATCACATATTCGGCATTAGGAAATGTTAATGATAACTTCCCATTCGCCTGATGAACCATTCCACCCGCATGGTCATAGTGCAGATGTGACATCAAAACCAAGCTGACATCCTCTGGCTTGTAACCCGCCTTCAAAATATTCTCATGAATAATCAGCTGTCCCTTTTCATTTTTAAAACCCAGTCCGGTATCCAAAACTACAAGATCGTTTCCGGTCTGCACCAGGAAAGGCTGCACATAAATAAAAAGTGACGCCGGCCGGTCTTTAGGATGATGTATACCAGGATCAAATGGAATAAATATCTTTGAATTATCTACAGAATAGGATCCTTCATATAAGGCAATAGCTTTCAATGTTCTTTGTTTATTATATTGTTAAATTCTATTTTTACAATTCAATAAGGCAAAGATATGCAAAAAAGGTGGGTGGAACGGGAGCTTGAAAACCTTGCAGCGGTTACAGAATTGCAGGAATCACTGAATATTGACAGGGTTCTTGCCGCTCTTTTGGTTAGAAGAGGAATTACCAATTTTGAGGAGGCAAGAAATTTCTTCAGGCCCATACTCGATCAACTTCATGACCCTTTTCTAATGCAGGATATGGGAAAGGCAGTTTCCCGAATTAATCAGGCCATTTCAAAAGGGGAAAAAATTCTTATCTACGGCGATTATGATGTAGATGGAACCACATCCGTGGCGCTCACCTTCAGTTTTTTTAAAAAACTTCATTCAGCAATTGATTTTTATATACCTGATCGCTACCTGGAAGGTTATGGTATTTCGACTCAAGGAATCGACTATGCCAAGCAAAATGGCTACTCCTTAATTATAGCGTTGGATTGTGGTATAAAATCAGTCGACAAGATAAATTATGCCAATGAAAAAGGCATAGATTTTATCATTTGTGATCATCATCTGCCGAGTGATCAGTTGCCGGCTGCAATTGCGGTTCTCGATCCCAAACGTGCAGATTGTCATTATCCCTATAAAGAATTATCCGGTTGCGGTATTGGATTTAAACTAATACAAGCCTATGCTGAGAGGTATAAAATTTCCTTTGGACAGGTCACTAGTTATTTAGATCTGGTAGCCGTTAGTATTGCATCTGATATCGTACCCATCACCGGAGAAAACAGAATTTTAGCCTGGCATGGCCTTTCAAAATTAAATTCTGACCCCTGTAAAGGCCTGGCTGCTTTAATGAATATCTCGGGAAGAAAAGAAAACCTAAGCATCATGGATGTGGTATTTACTATCGGACCCCGAATAAATGCTGCAGGAAGAATTGACGATGCCAAGCACGCTGTTAACTTGCTGATTGCAGATGATGAAGCCATCGCACTTGAAAAAAGTCAGATCATTAATACAAAAAATACAGAACGGAAGGAATTCGACAGTAATATTACCGAACAGGCCTTAGCGATGATTGATGAAGACCCGGCATTAATCAATCGAAAAACAACAGTGGTCTATCATGCCGAATGGCATAAGGGTGTCATTGGAATTGTAGCATCAAGATTAACCGAAAAATATTATCGTCCAACAATCGTGATGACTAGTTCAAATGGTTATGCAGCAGGTTCAGCAAGATCTGTTCCGGGTTTCGATCTTTATGAAGCTTTATGCGAATGCAGCGACCTCCTTATACAATTCGGGGGTCATAAATACGCTGCCGGTTTAACCATGAAACCCGAAAATATTCCTGCCTTTCAGCAACGTTTTGAGGAAGTTGTTGCCGCGAGCATTCCCGAAGAATTACTGGTTCAGGCAATTGAACTTGATGCGGAAATTGAACTGAAACAGATTGATCCTAAATTCTTTCGGATCTTAAAACAGTTTGAGCCCTTTGGACCTCAAAATATGGCTTCTGTTTTTATAAGTAGAAATGTTTATACTTACGGTGCAGCAACCATTGTGGGCAGCAATCATTTGAAAATGTCTGTACATCAAGATAATCAGACTTATTTTAATTGTATAGGCTTTAGCCTGGGTGAGTACGTGCAACTGATTAACACAGGGGCACCTTTTGACATTTGTTATACCATTG
>VGGW01000147.1 GCA_016868395.1 Bacteroidota bacterium
CAGCCAATCTACCTGCTTTCGTTTGATGAGTTTTAACTTTCTGGCCACACGTTCAACATGGAGATCAGTCGGACAAATCAAATCGGAAGCTTTTATAGTATCCCATAGTCCGAAGTCTACTCCACGACCATCTTTACGAACCATCCATCTCAGAAACATGTTTAATCTTTTGCAGGTAGATTTTTGCGAAGGAGAGCTAATATGCTTTTTAGTGCGGCTGGGATAATTCTCCAATGAGAAAAAATAGGCCCTGAATGAATTTAGTGCATTCTCAATAGTTGCTGATGGTTTGGTAGGGTTCAACCCCAACTGGAGATTTGGGGAATAAGAAACCTCATTGTAATCTAATAAAATTACATCGTCAAGGAATTCATTAGGGTATATCTTTGGGACATAACTATTGAAAGCTGTTTCCAGAGTATCAGATCTTAAATAATGAAGTCTTAAAAACTCAATAAAATATAAGGTATCTGTCTCATTAAAAGTTCTATGTTTAAAATTGGCGAAACGAACTAAATCACTTTCCCGATGATTCAAAATAAAATCATATGGCGCCCCATCCATTAATTTAATAAGCTCTTTGCACTTATTGATAATTGTTTTCCTTTGACCCCAGGCAAGAATGGAGGCCCAAAAACCCATAATTTCAATGTCTTGTTTCTTCGTAAAAAGATGAGGTATACAGATTGGATCATTCTCTATAAAGTTTGTCTGATTATATAAATCAAACTTCATGTCAAGAAAATCCTTTAACTCCTGAAAAGTATGAAAGGATGAAAGCTTATTGACCATTTTTGATTCAGGAAAGCGCTTGCTTCAAATCATCCAGCAAGTCATCTATATCTTCTACGCCAACGCTTAATCGTAATAAGTTGTCTGTAACTCCAACTTTATCCCGTTCTTCCTTAGGAATGGAACCATGAGTCATTGAAACTGGGTGATTAATTAAAGACTCAACACCTCCAAGAGATTCGGCCAATGAAAATACCTTGAAGGAGGAAGCCACACGATATGTTTCTTTTAAATCAGCATCTTTCAAAGTAATCGAAACCATGCCTCCGAAATCACGCATCTGCTTTTTAGCGATTGAATGATTAGGATGATCACTGAAACCCGGCCAATATATTTTTTCAACTTTCGGATGATTTCTTAAAAATTCTGCGATCATCCTTCCATTTTCACAATGAGCTCTCATACGCAGATGCAGTGTTTTAAGACCTCTTAAAACCAAAAAACTATCCATAGGACCTGGTGTTGCACCACAAGCATTATATATAAACCATAAGCGCTTGTAGAGTTGATCATCATTCAACATCAGGGCACCCATAATGACATCCGAATGACCAGCCAAATATTTGGTAACGGAATGCATCACGATATCAGCCCCCAAATCAATGGGGTTTTGAAGATAAGGGGAGGCAAAGGTATTATCTACTGAAAGTAAAATGTTTTTAGCTTTTGCAATTTTAGAAATTGCCTCAATATCTACAATTTGCATTGTTGGATTGGTAGGTGTTTCAATCCAAATCAATTTGGTATTCGGGTTAATATATTTAGTGACATTCTCAGCATCGGTCATATTGATGAAATGAAACTTGATGCCATAGTTGGAGAAAATCTTTGTAAAGATGCGATATGAACCCCCATAAAGATCGTCTCCGGTAATAACTTCATCTCCCGGACTTAATAGTTTCATTACCGCGTCTGTAGCACCCATCCCGCTAGAAAAGGCGAGTCCGTGTTTAGCATTTTCAAGTGCTGCCAGACATGATTCCAAGACTTGGCGGGTCGGGTTAGTTCCTCTGGAATATTCAAAACCCTTGTTATCCCCTGGCGACTTCTGCCAATACGTTGAAGTCTGATAGATTGGAGTCATAATTGCACCAGTGCTCGGATCTGGTTCCTGTCCTGCATGAATTGCTTTGGTTCCGAATTTCATAATGAGTTGTTTTTTATTTATCACCTTCGCCTTGCGATTAAAATCAAAAAAAAATGGAATTACGCCTAATTAATCCTTTTTACCTTTAGGAATAAGTTTTGAGTCTAGCTCCTGTTTAAACTTATAACCCATATGTTTACCGGTAGGATAACCGGAATTAGATCCCATGTAATGTTTTTCTTCGAGTGTTATTTGTCTGACTGATTCAAAAGGTGGAGTGAGAAGGTCGAAATCCATACAATATATAATGGCCAGTTCTAATATCTTACGTATCTGTTCCTTTTTAAGCTTTCCTTTCCAAAAAGAGTTGAATAAAAAACCTAACTGACTTTGTCCATCAACAAAAAAATGCTCTTCCCTATTAATGAAAATTCTACCCAACAGATAACCGATATCGGAGCTTCTGTTGTACTTCAATGAATCAGCCAGAAAATTATGTATATGAATAATTCCACAATATTTTCTACTGGGATCCTCTTGAACGTATTTTAACTTATTTATTTCATTTTCTGGAGGGAAACTAAACACGTTACTATGCATTGATAAGACTAGTACATCACCTGAAAACTTCAATTGAGCTTCAAAATCTCCTCTATCTGAATAGCTGATTTCAACATTAGGATCTATTTTGGAAAAGTCATGTTGCATATCGTAACAAATCTCCTGCAAAACGATTTTAAACTGATTAAAAACAGAAGAGGTAGTCTTGAAAATCTGTTGCTTTACCGAGGCTTTAGATTCTAAAAGCTTTAAAATATGCTCATATGATTCAACTTCTTCCATTTGTAATGATTTAGTATGCTCTGGCAAATAAAACCCTTTGGCTTGAGGGTTTGCCGGTTAAAATACAGTTTCCAAATTCAGGTTTATTGTTTAGGGGAATACAACGGATAGTTGCCTTAGTTTCGTCTTTTATTCTTTTTTCGGTTTCAGCGGTACCATCCCAATGTGCTGAAATAAAACCAGCTTTAGTATCTAAAAGTTCTTTAAATTCTTCATAAGAATTAGCTTCCCGGGTATTTTCATCTCTAAATTTAAGCGCTTTACTAAAAATATTTACTTGGATTTCTTTAAGTAAATTTTCTACATAATCAGCAATACCCTCCCTGGATATAGTTTGTTTTTCTTTGTTATCCCTTCTGGCAATTTCAATAGTGCCATCTTCGAGGTCGCGACTACCTATTGCCAATCTTACCGGAACTCCCTTCATTTCATATTCAGCGAACTTGAAACCCGGCCGCAGCGTATCCCGGTCATCAAACTTTACAGATATACCTTTTAGCTTTAATTCTGTGGAAATACTTTTTGCTAATTCAGAGATTTTTTCCAGTTCTTCATCTGAACGATAAATAGGGACAATAACTACCTGTATTGGAGCCAATTTCGGAGGCAATATTAACCCTGAATCATCAGAATGCGCCATTATCAAGGCACCGATAAGTCTAGTTGAAACCCCCCAAGAAGTTGCCCAAACATAATTCAATTTCCCTTCTTTAGTAGTAAATTTAACATCAAAAGCTTTAGCAAAATTTTGTCCCAAAAAATGGGATGTACCTGCTTGTAATGCTTTTCCATCTTGCATTAAAGCTTCTATACAGTAAGTATCAATAGCACCGGCAAAACGTTCATTTTCTGTTTTTTTACCCTTAATTACCGGAACTGCCATCCAATTTTCCACAAAATCAGCATAAACATCCAACATTCGTTCTGTTTCTTCTACAGCTTCCTTCGAGGTGGCATGAGCTGTATGCCCTTCCTGCCATAGAAATTCTGCTGTTCGCAGAAAAAGTCTTGTACGCATTTCCCAACGAACTACGTTAGCCCATTGATTTACTAAAATAGGTAGATCGCGATAAGATTGAATCCATCCTTTGTAGGTGTTCCAAATTATTGTTTCAGATGTAGGTCTAACGATCAACTCCTCCTCCAATTTCGCCTCAGAATCAACAATGATTTGACCATGACCATCATTTTTTAATCGATAATGTGTAATAACTGCACATTCTGTCGCAAAACCTTCAACATGCGACGCTTCCTTTGAAAAAAATGACTTTGGAATGAACAATGGAAAATAAGCATTACTGTGTCCCGTTTCTTTAAACATTTTGTCCAAAGCGGCCTGCATATTTTCCCAAATCGCATAGCCATAGGGTTTTATGACCATGCAGCCTCTGACGGCTGAATGCTCAGCCATATCAGCCTTTCCCACTAACTCATTATACCATTGTGAATAATCTTCTTCTCTACTGGTTAAACCCTTGCTCATCTTACTTAGCTGTCAAAAAATTACGTATATTTATATAATTTAAACTTTTAGCAAAGTTATAAAACTAGACGATGTATTATAATATTTTGGAATGCAACTAATTGGGATAAAATCTCGTCTGTAGTTTGGGGATACACATTAAACTACCATGGTCATGATAAAGAAAATCATTTATTACTCGGTAATACCTGCTTTCATAGGTATTTTAGTCAGTCTTTCTTCATGTATGAGCTCCAAAACCGCTCAAAGCGTCCTTCTTGATGACGACGTATACTATTCAAACGCAACGGCAAAAGAAATGGTTGTGGAATCTCAAATCGTTCAGGGAGGAAGAGCCTACTCTGATTATGTCAGCGATGAAGAACTCTATGGTGATACCTACCGAAACTATGGCTACACGGATTATGCCGCGAGGATTAATAGGTTTAGGCCTTATCATCCTTCCCTCAGTTACTATAACAGTATATATGGTTTTAATTACGATCCATTCTTTAGTCCGTCTTATTTCCCTTACAGTTATTATGGTTCACCCGGAATAAATATTGGAATTGGTATAAATAATGGATTTTTTAGTTATAATCCGTGGAGATTTAATGGCTTTAATCAAGGTTTTAATTTTTGGGGGCCCTATTCATTTTACAATCCATATAATTCCTTTGGAATTTGGGGAGGAAATTTCAATCGCGGCAATTTCAACCGAGGCTATTACAGTGGAATCTACAGTAGTCCGGCCTTTACAAGTCCGAATTACCGCGCTCGTCCAAGTCGTGCCGAGGATAATAGCCCGGTAGGAAGAATTGGTGCGCCCGGAACGGTGATAAGGGATAATAGCGGAAATATAATCCAGCCACGTGGAAGAGCGGAACGTTATGGTAGCGAGCAAGGTTCCGGCAATTCTCCCTCAAGACCACAGTCTGGCACGCGTCCGGCGAGAGTCAATCAGAATCCGCCTGCCAGGCCCAGCCAGCCTGATCGAATTTATTCTGCTCCAAGACAAGATAATGGATCAGGATCAAGGAGTTCACAACCATCTAACAGTAATGGTGGTGGTAGTAGTAACAGTCCACGTCCGGCAAGAGGAAACTAAGTTAGCAGCTTAATGAAGATAAAAGTTTTATTCTCTATGGCTGTCTTAGTGGCTGCTACAAGTGAATTACGTGCACAGTATGCTGAAGATGCCTTGAGATTTTCAAGGTCTCAATGGGGAAGTACAGCAAGATTTAAGGCAATAAGTGCGCAAACAGCAGTTGGCGGTGATTTAAGTTCAGTGGGCGGTAATCCTGCAGGTACTGGCTTGTTTACACGTTCTGAGATTAGCTTAACACCCCAGTTTAGTGCTCACAGTAATAGTTCCAAATATCTTGGTCAGCAAGCAATTGCAAGAGGAGATAAACTAGGCCTGGCCAATTTTGCTATCGTTTTTCATTCCAGAGCCGCAAAACCTAAGGGAGCTAACTTGAACCAGGGTTGGTTAAGCTATAATTTTGGAATAGCGTATAATCAAACTCAAGGATTTAATAACAGGCTCAATTACTCAGGTACAAATCCTGAAAATTCAATCGCTGATTTTTTTGCTGAATCGGCAACCAATAATTTTGGTCCACCGAATACGCTGCAAGTAGGTTCACTGGAGAGAATGGCCTATGATAATTATCTAATTAGTTACGATAATAGAGATCGATATTATTTCCCTGGAACGGACGTAAATAACGTGCAGACAAAAAATGATGTACGATTCGGTCAGCAATCTGAGGTAAATTTTAGCTTTGGAGCAAATTACAGCAACCAATTTTATGTCGGTGCGAGTATAGGCATAGCCAATATAAATTATAATACCAATGACAAATACTCAGAAAAAGGATTTAACGTAACAGAAAATAATAATTATGACCTCTCCTACCGACAATCTCAATTGACGAGGGGATCCGGAATAAATGGGAAGATTGGTGCAATTTACCGTCCGGTTCCGAATGTTCGTTTGGGCGCTTCTTTCGAAAGTCCAACCTGGTACACTATTGACGATAGCTATTCTGAAGGATTAGACACAAAATATGGCAAAAGCAAGGTTGATTCTCAATTTGTCAATGATGACGAGTTTTATGAATTTACCTATGGATTGCGAACTCCACTTAAGATCAGCACAGGTATTTCATATTTTTTTGATGATAAAGGATTCATTACCGCTGATCTTGACTATGTAGATTACTCCACGATCAATTTTTCAGTTGCCAATACGGGTGATTCTCAGGTAATCTCTGATAATAACAAGGCCGTTTTGTCTAGGTATACCCATGCGATTAATTTCAGACTTGGAGCTGAATACAAAATCGAAAATTTGATGCTCAGAGCAGGTTATGGCTCACAGGGTGATCCTTACGTAGCTACTGATCAAAAAAGTTTTACGATTAGTACCTATAGTGGTGGACTTGGGTATCGATTTAATAACTACTACATAGACATGACTTTTCAAAGGATAAGCTCCAACTCGGAGCGTTGGCCGTATGCATTGAACGATATTCCAAGCGCCATTGCCGATGTTCGAAATGCGAGGAATAATGTATTTGTAACTATAGGAACAAGGTTTTAAAAACGGTTTACTTTATACGGATCATAAAATTTCAAAATTTACAGGTTTCCGTTTTATGAATATTGAAGCACCTGGGATAGACCAAATGGTATATCCCATATTTTATTTAAAATAACTTATAATCCTATTTTTCATTGTGTTTATTTGTGATCATCCACTCAAATGGGTAGTAGCTACCGCTTCAGCGTATGTCTATTTGTGATGCTCTTCAATTTTTTATATTGCATAATTTGATCATCACTGACTTCAGGTGATATTTCTATAAGCAAAAGACGGTTTCCAACTGTCTTATTATCAATGGATCTTTAAGATTACATTCTACAAGCATTAGGTCGCAAACAAAATTGATTAGGCATCATATACAAAGAATATGCTCTTAATTTTTGATGTTTCATTTATTAATTTGATGGTATTTTATTTAAAAATTTGAAATTTCTTGACTCTTTTTCTTTTCAATATCACTGTTGTCCGGTTAAAATAAAATTTCAGATAAAATAGTCATTTACATCGTAAGAAGTATGTTTTTTAAGAGTGTGATACAAAGCAAGCCCTCCCCTTAAGTTTAGAATCATTTTTTATA
>VGGW01000148.1 GCA_016868395.1 Bacteroidota bacterium
ATACATTGCCGTATGTACCGATCCTTGAATGAAGCGATCGATGGTTTTAGTAAAAATGTATTTGCCGGATTTAATTATAATGTTTTAGGACTTTTCTTTTACCTTTTACTGGTTGTCCTTGGGCCAATGGCAATTGCTTATTTTTTAGGAATAGAATTGGTTTTGTTTGCTCTCTCATTAATTATTTTGAGCAGAATAATGATTTCTCTTCTTTCGGGTCAAAGTGTGTGGCGTAATATTGTGTTACATCCTCTTCAACTCTTATTTTTGGTTTTTATTTCAGTACAGTCTGTGAAGAAATATTTTACTAAAACCATCCTTTGGAAGGGAAGGACAATTAGGAACTGATAATGAACAAAAATTTATTTTACGGCTTCATAATCGTATTATTTCACCTGGTTGGTTTATTTGGGTTTCTGAACCCGGCATGGGAAGTTTTTTTTATCAAACTGGTGCCGTATCATCTCTTATTGATGTTGTTGATTATGATATTTACTGTTGAAGACAGATCTTACAATCTACTTAAGTTTGCCTTGCTTGTTTATCTTGCAGGATACTTGATTGAGGTACTTGGAGTAAATACTGGACTGATTTTTGGAAATTATAGGTACGGGTCTGCTCTTGGTTTAAAAGTATGGGAAGTCCCACTTTTAATTGGAGTAAACTGGTTAATTCTGGTCTACTGTACAGGTATATTTTTGCAGTCGGTTCATGTGAAGAATAAATGGGTCTTTTCTGCAATTGGAGCACTGATATTGCTTGGAATTGATTTTTTAATTGAACCGGTGGCTATTAAATTTGATTATTGGTCATGGTATGGAGGAATTATTCCGGTTCAAAATTATATTGGTTGGTATGTTTTTTCATTTTTCCTGTTTTTGTTTTACACAAGCTGTAATTTCAAAAAAAGCAATAACGCTGCAATAGTTTTGCTCTTTACTCAGGCAGCTTTCTTCCTCGCCCTTAATTTATGGGCTTTCTGATTTATATTTTCGTATTTTTGTAAAACAATGCAGGGTATTGAAGCAATTAAGTTAAACCAATGAAACATAACCTGAGCGTTACGATTGATCAAGATTCCGGTTTCTGTTTTGGGGTCGTCTATGCCATTGATATGGCCGAAGATATTCTGGCTGAAGACGGTTATTTGTATTGTTTGGGAGATATTGTTCATAATGATGAGGAGGTCAATCGACTCAAAGCGATGGGACTGAAAATTATTAACCATGAAGATTTGATAAGCATAAAAAATGAGAAGGTCATGATTCGTGCGCATGGTGAAGCTCCTGAAACATACCGCTTGGCCCTCGAAAATAACATTACCCTGATCGATGCTTCCTGCCCGGTTGTCTTAAAACTCCAGAATAGAGTGAAGAACTCATACGATAATCAGGAAAAGATATTGCTCTTTGGTAAGCATGGTCATGCAGAAGTTATAGGGCTACAAGGCCAAACAAACCACGAAGCCTTGGTTTTTCAGGATATCTCAGAACTTGATCATGTGGATCTGCCCCATCAATTCACCCTTTACAGTCAAACCACAAAAAGTACTGCCAAATTTTATGAAATCAAGGATGAATTGATCAAAAGAGGATATGAGATCAAGGCAAATGACACCATTTGTAGGCAAGTTTCAAGCAGAGATGAAGACCTTAGAAAATTCGTGGTTAACTTTGACAGTATCGTCTTTGTATCCGGCAAGAAGTCTTCAAACGGGAAGGTTTTATTTGACGTTTGTAAAAGCATAAATCCAAATACTTATTTTATTTCAAGTGAAGAAGAGTTAAGCAGAGAAATGTTCAAACCCGGTGATAGTGTTGGAATTTGTGGCGCAACTTCAACGCCTATGTGGTTGATGCAAAAAGTGAAAGCCACCCTTGAAGGATATTGATGGATAGATGAGATGGACAGAAAGCAATCAAATACAGGAGTACTAATTGCATTCATCGTAATCGGATCTTGGTTTTTTTCCATCCTAAATCTGATGTCATGGGAAGTCAATTGGCGTAATCCCTCCCTTTATTTGATGATTTTAATTCAAATGCATTTATTTACAGGGCTTTTTATTACGGCGCATGATGCCATGCATGGAACAGTGTCTGTAAATCCCCGACTAAATAACTTCATCGGGCAGTTATGTACGGCACTATACGCTTGCTTTCCTTTTAGCAAATTATTGGTCAAACATCATCAACATCACCGTCATGTGCATACCGATCTGGACCCCGATTATAACAATGGAAATTTTGTAATCTGGTATTTCAGCTTCATAAAGGAATATTTGACCTGGTGGCAAATTGTTTTAATGGCTGTGATTTTTAATCTGCTTAAATTTTGGATAGAGGAGGTAAATCTCATTCTATTTTGGGTCTTGCCCTCATTTTTGAGTACACTTCAACTTTTTTATTTCGGTACCTGGTTACCACACCATGGGGAACATAGCAACAAGCATCAATCAGGAAGTCAAAGTAAAAATCACCTGATAGCCTTTTTGACCTGTTATTTTTTTGGTTATCATTATGAGCATCATGATTCACCCGGGACTCCCTGGTGGGGGCTATGGAAACTAAAGAATTGATGCCCAAATGTTTTCCTTAAGTCAAATACAAACAAGCATTTTATATAAATGATTCCTAAGAGTATCTTTGCCACTCTTTATTAATAATATGAGTAAAAAAGGTGTTTTATTAGTTAACTTAGGTACTCCTGATAGTCCTTCCAACGCAAACGTCCGCAAGTACCTGAATGAATTTCTTATGGACGGACGTGTTATTGATATTAATCCCATTGCAAGGGCATTACTCGTAAAGGGTATTATAGCCCCGTTTCGTGGACCTAAATCGGCTAAACTCTACAGAGAAATTTGGTCAGACACGACAGGATCCCCACTCATGCATTATAGCATCCTTCAAAGAGATCTTTTACAGAGCAGATTAGGGGATGAATATCAGGTTGAACTAGCGATGCGATATCAAAGTCCATCCATTGAAAGCGCCTTGAATAAATTAAAAGATGCTCAGGTGAGCAGTATTAGAGTTATTCCAATGTTTCCTCATTATGCATCTGCAAGTACCGGTTCGGTTCTGGAAAAGGTGATGGAATTGGTCCGAAAATGGCAAACCATTCCCAATATTTCATTCGTTAATTCTTACCATGATGATGAACTGATGATTGAAGCTTTTGTAGAAAATGGCCGTAAGCATAATCCCGAAACGTATGACCATGTTTTATTCAGTTTTCATGGCCTGCCTCAAAGGCAACTGGTTAAATCGGATCACTCTGCGAAACATTGCCTCAAAATTGAAAATTGTTGTTCAACTCTGACAGAGAATAATAAATTTTGCTATTCGGCACAATGTTTTGATACGGCACGTTTAATTGCAAACAAATTAGGAATACCGCAAGACAAGTTCACCGTTTGTTTTCAGTCGCGTTTAGGTAAAGATCCCTGGGTTCAGCCCTATACCAGTGTGGTGATTGAAGAACTGGCTGAAAAGGGAGTTAAAAGCCTACTGATATTTTGCCCTGCTTTTGTGGCTGATTGTCTTGAAACTGTGCATGAAGTAACCGTTGAGTATGGCGATGAGTTTAAGACTTTAGGAGGTGATCACGTTCAATTGGTAGAAAGTCTGAATGATCACCCACTCTGGATTGAGGCACTTGAAGGTCTTGTAAAAGCGCCGTCTGTTTAGGCTTTTCGAATGAAATTTAAAATAGCCTCAGTTGCTCCGGTTTGTTGATTAACATACTCAAGAGCCGCTTTGCCAGATTCTTTTCTTGTAGCTTCTACCTTCAATGTTTCCATGCACTTTTCAAATTCTTCCTGGTTTTTGATACTGAACGCTGCTCCATGATCAATTAGATCAATAGCTTCGTTAAACTTTTGATAATTCGGGCCAAAAATAACAGGTAAACCAAAAGCGGCTGCTTCTAATGTATTGTGTAAGCCAAGGCCAAATCCTCCTCCTATATAGGCAATATCTCCATATTGATACACGGTAGACAGAATTCCCATAGTATCCAAAATTAAAACCTGGACATCTGAATCGGTATTTTGATCTTCCGGGGAGTCAATAGTTGCTTGATTGAGGACCGAGTATCGGACAGCATTGGGAAAGCGTTCAGCAACTTCCCTGATTCGGGATGAATTTACTTCATGAGGTGCGATAATAAATTTCCATTCAGGTGATGAAATGCAAAGTCTCACCAATAGTTTTTCATCAATTGCCCATGTACTACCCGCAACGAATACCTTTTTCCCAAGAGTAAAATTCCGGATAAGCTTCAACTCCTTAGCCTCGGAAGCATTAAAAACTACGCGGTCAAAACGAGTATCGCCGCTCACACTAACATTATGGAATCCTAAATCATTTAGAAGAGTTTTACTTATTTCATTTTGGACAAAAAAATACGAGACTTTGCCCAATATTTTTCTGTGTAAACCACCGTACCATTTAAAAAATATCTGATTAGTACGAAATATTCCCGAAATTAGATAAAGAGGAATCTTCTTTTTATATAATTCGTCAAAATAATAGAACCAGTATTCATATTTGGTGAAAAATGCCATTTGCGGATTTAACAATCGTACGAATTCCCGGGCATTTGACCGGGTATCTACGGGGAGATAAAAAACATGATCAGCAAGTGCATAGGTTTTTCTGACCTCATAACCCGAGGGTGAAAAAAATGTGATGATAATTGGCAACTTAGAATTTTCGGATTTTAATCTTTCGAGTACCGGTCGGCCTTGTTCATACTCGCCTAATGATGCAAAATGAAACCAGATGTAACGTTTATTTTTGTCAAGACTGGATTCAATTAATTCCATGAGTCCTTTTCTTCCTTTGATCCATGCCGCTGCTTTTGAATTCCCGATGGAAGCAATTCTTATAAAAAGAGTATACAGGTAGACACTGATGTTGTATAAAAAAAGCATTTTGAATATAATTCTTATCTTCGTCGAAGTTAATGTTAAATCTTTTAAATAGTCTTCATTACTATTAATAAAACAGGAAATTACGGATGAAAATAGCAGTAGTTGGTACCGGGTATGTTGGTTTAGTTACAGGTACTTGCCTTGCAGAAACGGGTAACACGGTAACATGTGTTGATATAAACGATGAAAAGGTTAAGATGATGCAGGCCTTTAAATTGCCTATTTATGAGCCCGGACTTGATATTCTTTTTCAGCGAAACATTGAGCAAGGCAGGTTGAAGTTTACTACCATTCTGTTGGATGCTATAAGAGATGCTCAGATAATTTTTTTGGCATTACCTACCCCTCCGGCAGGCGACGGTGCCGCAGATTTAAGTTTTGTACTGGGTGCGGCAAAAGATATTGCTAAACTCATCACAGAGTACAAAGTTATCGTCACAAAATCTACTGTGCCGGTTGGTACGGCAGATAAGGTAATCAAGGTATTTAGCGAAAATACATCTGTAGAAGTGGACGTAGTTTCTAACCCGGAATTTTTACGTGAAGGTGTGGCGGTTGAAGATTTCATGAAGCCTGACAGAGTGGTAATTGGCACTCAAAGTCTGAAAGCACAAAAGTTGATGTCTGAGTTATACAGTCCCTATGTTAGGCAAGGCAATCCAATTATTTTCATGGATACCCGATCTTCCGAACTTACGAAATATGCGGCAAATTCATTTTTAGCGACAAAAATTACCTTCATGAATGAGATTGCCAATTTATGTGAATTGGTAGGTGCAGATGTAGATATGGTAAGAAAAGGAATAGGGGCAGATGATCGCATTGGTAAACGCTTTTTATTTCCGGGTGTTGGATACGGTGGCAGTTGTTTTCCAAAGGATGTTCAGGCCCTTGGAAGATCTGCGGTTGAAAATAACTACGATTTTAAAATTTTAACATCCGTAATGGAGGTTAACGATTCACAAAGACTAAAACTCGTAGAGAAAGTCAGAAAATACTACAATGGGAATATAAAGGGAAAGAAAATAGCCGTTTGGGGACTTTCGTTTAAACCCGAAACGGATGATATTCGTGAAGCTCCGGCACTTTATATTATTGAGCAGTTATTAAAGGAGGGTGCTTTGATCACCGTTTTCGATCCTCAGGCGATGAGTAATGTGAAACAACAGCTGGGGGATTCCATAACTTATGTGGAACAACAGTATGATGCACTCAATGACGCAGATGCTTTGTTGATTGTTACCGAATGGTCGGTTTTTCGGACGCCTGATTTTGATAGGATTGCTGAATTAATGAAGACCAAAGTAATTTTTGACGGCCGTAATCTGTATGATTTACAAAAGATGATTGATTGTGGTTTTTATTATAATAGTATTGGCCGTAGAACAGTAGAATAATGAATCAACGTAAGCGTATTTTAATAACAGGTGCAGCAGGCTTTCTTGGCTCACATCTATGTGATAGGTTTATTAAGGAAGGCTTTCATGTAATCGGTATGGATAATCTGATTACCGGCGACTTGCGAAATATAGAACATCTTTTTTCCCTGGAAAATTTTGAGTTCTATCATCACGACGTTTCTAAATTTGTGTATGTTGCCGGAGAGCTGGATTATATCCTCCATTTTGCATCTCCTGCAAGTCCTATTGATTATTTGAAAATTCCTATTCAGACATTAAAAGTAGGGTCGCTTGGAATTCATAATTTACTTGGTTTAGCAAGGGCAAAAAAATCCAGAATACTAATTGCTTCAACTTCCGAAGTTTATGGTGACCCCGCTGTTAATCCACAGCCGGAAGAGTATTGGGGTAATGTCAACCCGGTGGGTCCGAGAGGGGTTTATGACGAGGCAAAACGTTTTCAAGAAGCCATGACTACAGCCTATCACACCTTCCATGGTCTGGAAACACGTATTGTCAGAATATTTAATACATATGGCCCCAGAATGAGACTCAATGACGGGAGGGTTCTGCCGGCATTTATCGGACAAGCATTGCGAGGAGAAGATCTTACTGTCTTTGGCGATGGATCGCAAACCCGATCGTTTTGTTTTGTAGACGACTTAGTAGAAGGAATCTACCGATTGTTATTCTCTGATTATGCAATGCCTGTAAATATTGGTAATCCTGACGAAATTACCATCCGAGAGTTTGGGGAAGAAATAATCAAACTCACCGGAACTAAGCAAAAAATGGTTTTCAAAGACTTGCCTACCGATGATCCTAAACAAAGGAGACCGGATATAACAAAAGCCAAGAAAATTCTGAACTGGGAGCCAAAAGTTGGCCGTGCAGAGG
>VGGW01000149.1 GCA_016868395.1 Bacteroidota bacterium
TATCTCCAAACCCGCCTCGATTCATACTCCGGAAGTTTTTGAAAGAAAGCTATATGTTCTAAAAAATTACGCAACAAAGCTGGTTAGAGAGACAGTAATTGGTGCTGAGCAGCAGTTTTATGTGGTTTCGTTTTCACAGAATGTGATCATGTACAAAGGCGAGTTTACCAGCAGCCAGGTTAGGCTTTATTTTCCTGATTTAAACAATAACATGCTGAGGTCCGCATTTGGAATGATTCATTCGCGTTTTTCAACCAATACCTTTCCATCTTGGCGTTTAGCGCAGCCTTTCAGATTCATTGCGCACAACGGTGAGATTAACACGTTAAAGGGCAATTTAAACTGGTTTTATTCGGGTATTCGCTCATTTGCATCTCCTTTTTTTAGTAAGGATGAAATGGATATGCTGCTGCCTGTTATTGACAACAATCAATCTGATTCTGCTTGTCTTGATAATGTGGTCGAATTGTTATTTCATTGTGGTCGGTCTTTACCCCATGTCATGATGATGCTTATCCCAGAGGCATGGGATGGAAATGAGCAGATGGACTCTGCAACCAAAGCTTTTTATGAATATCATGCTACCTTGATTGAGCCATGGGACGGCCCAGCAGCTATTGCCTTTACCGACGGGCATATGATTGGAGCAACTCTTGACAGAAACGGCCTTCGTCCGCAGCGTTTTGTGATAACCGAAGACGATCAGATTATTGTAGCATCAGAAGCAGGTGTTTTACCTGTTGATGAATCAAAAGTTATCAAAAAAGGACGTTTACAGCCCGGGAAAATGCTGGTTGTTGATACGGTTAAAGGTGTCATCATTGAAGATGAGGAAATCAAAAAAACCATTATCTCAAGGCAACCTTATGGCACATGGTTGGAAAATTACAAAATCAGGCTTGAAGATTTGGCGGAACCAAGAGTTGCCTTTACACAATTATCAAATGAATCAACATTCAAATACCAACAGGTATTTGGTTACACAAGAGAAGATATTGATACCCTCATTAAGCCTATGGCCCTCACCGGCAAGGAAGCCGTAGGATCGATGGGTACCGATACACCATTGGCTGTATTTTCTGATCGACCTCAACACCTTTCAAGCTATTTCAAACAATTATTTGCACAGGTTACCAATCCGCCCATAGATCCAATCCGCGAACGCCTGGTGATGAGCCTTGCCGGATTTATGGGTAATAATGGCAATATTCTCGATGAGGATGAAATGCACTGTCATTGTGTGGCATTACCCCATCCGGTATTGAGTAATACTGAATTGGAAAAGATTCGAAGTATAGATACCGGTTCTTTCCAGGCTAAAACACTTCAAACTTATTTCAAGGCTGATGCTCAGCCGGGTTCCCTACAACGTGGGCTTGATCGCCTATGCAGGTATGCTGAAGATGCCGTACATGACGGATTTGAGGTTCTGATTCTGTCAGATCGCGCAATTGATTCTGAACACGCTCCAATTCCATCTTTGCTTGCAGTTTCAGCTGTTCACCATCAACTCATCAAAAAGGGTCTTCGCGGTGCCGTGGGTATTATGCTTGAAGCAGGGGATGTTTGGGAGGTTCATCATTTCGCATGTCTTATCGCATTTGGAGCAACAGCGGTTAATCCATACCTGGCACTCGCTACCATACATAAACTAAAAACTGATGAAAAGATAGACTCTTCCTTGGATATCAAATATTTATATAAGAATTATACCAAATCAATAAATGATGGTTTATTGAAGATATTCTCCAAGATGGGTATATCTACCTTACAATCTTACCATGGAGCCCAGATATTTGAAATTGTTGGTTTAAATAAGGATGTAATTGATAATTATTTCACTGGATCCGTATCCCGCATTGAGGGGATGGGATTAGATGATATTGCAGAGGAAGCATTACGTAAACATTTCTCAGGCTTCAAACGACGCGGAATTGAGGCTAAACTTTTACCTGAAGGTGGCGTCTATCAATGGAAAAGGAAGGGTGAAGCACATCTATTTAATCCTGAGACGGTTCATTTGTTGCAGCATGCAACCAGAACTAATAATTATGAAGTTTATAAGAAGTATGCCTCTCATATCAATAAACAAACAGACACACTTTATACAATCCGCGGACTACTGGATTTCGCCCATCATCGGCAACCGGTGCCTTTGACTGAGGTCGAGCCCGTTGAGGTGATTTTAAAGCGTTTTGCAACGGGTGCCATGTCATTTGGATCTATTTCACATGAGGCTCACAGTACGCTTGCTATTGCCATGAACAGAATAGGTGCAAAAAGTAATACCGGCGAGGGTGGTGAGGATGAATTAAGGTATGAGGCTTTAGCCGATGGGGGTTCCATGCGCTCAGCTATCAAGCAAATAGCCTCCGGAAGATTTGGGGTTACTGCCAATTACCTGACTAATGCCGATGAGTTACAGATTAAAATGGCACAAGGGGCTAAGCCCGGTGAAGGTGGTCAATTACCCGGAGATAAGGTGGATGAATGGATTGCGAAAGTTCGTCATGCTACTCCGGGTGTTGGATTAATCTCTCCACCTCCTCATCATGATATCTATTCTATTGAAGATCTTGCACAGTTAATATTTGACCTCAAAAATGCCAATAGAGCCGCACGAATCAGCGTTAAACTGGTTTCAAAAGCAGGGGTTGGTACCATCGCTGCGGGTGTAGCAAAAGCGCATGCTGATGTGATTCTGATTGCTGGTCACGATGGTGGAACCGGGGCCTCTCCGCTTACCTCAATCAAGCATGCAGGTTTGCCATGGGAATTAGGCTTGGCGGAGGCACAACAAACCTTGGTTAAAAATAAGTTAAGAAGCCGGGTGGTTCTTCAAACCGACGGACAGTTAAAAACAGGTAAAGACATTGCCATAGCGACGCTATTGGGTGCGGAGGAGTGGGGAGTGGCTACTGCCGCTTTGGTTGCAGGCGGCTGTATTATGATGCGTAAATGCCACCTGAATACTTGTCCCGTTGGGGTCGCAACTCAGGATCCTGAACTTAGAAAATTATTTTCTGGTAAACCGGAGCATATTGTTAATTTATTCCGATTCATAGCGGAGGAATTACGGGAGATTATGGCAGAACTTGGTTTCAGAACTATCAACGATATGGTTGGCAGGGTTCAGTTACTTAAAATGCGCGATGATGTTGATCATTGGAAAGTCAAAAATATTGATCTCTCAGGTATTTTACATCCGATGGACAATCCTTCAGGCATGACATTATACAATAGTGAGAAGCAAGACCATAATCTGGAAGATGTATTGGATTGGGAATTGGTAAAAAAAGCTACTAAAGCCATTGAATTAAAAGAACCTGTTTTTGCGTCGTTTAATATTAAAAATACAGACCGTACAACAGGAACCATTCTTTCCAATGAAATCACCAAAAAATACCAATCTGCAGGTTTACCTCACAATACGGTCAACTTCAAATTTATCGGTTCTGCCGGACAAAGTTTTGGGGCGTTTTGTACCAAGGGGATCTCATTTGAGCTGAGTGGTGAGGCCAATGATTATGTTGGAAAAGGCTTGTCGGGTGCTCAATTGGTCATTTATCCATCAGAAAAGAGCAAGGTACTTTCCCAAGAGAATATCATCATTGGAAACGTCGCACTTTATGGAGCAACCTCAGGTGAACTATTTGTCAGAGGCCAGGCAGGTGAGCGCTTTGCAGTTAGAAACTCGGGTGCGATAGCAGTTGTAGAAGGAGTTGGGGATCATGGATGTGAATACATGACAGGTGGAAGAGCATTGATATTGGGTAAAACTGGCCGAAATTTTGCAGCAGGAATGAGTGGCGGAATTGCTTGGGTATACGATACGGATAACTCTTTCATCGAAAATTGTAATATCGAAATGGTAGACCTTGATCCCTTAGCTCCTGAAGATGAGAAGGAAATTCTCAGCCTTTTAAACAGGCATGTTCAGTTAACCCAAAGTAAAGTTGCTCAATATATTTTAGATGATTGGGCTCAACAATCATCATCATTTATCAAGGTCTTTCCTAAAGAGTACAAAAAAGTTTTATTAGAAAAAGAATTACAGCAATCCGCAGGATAATGGGAAAAGTAACAGGATTTAAAGAGTTTGACAGGGAGCTTCCTAAAAAGATTTCCCCTGTAGATCGGGTAGAAAATTATAAAGAATTTGTTAAGGAATATCCTCCTCAAAAGTTAAATGAGCAGGCGGCAAGATGTATGAATTGTGGGGTTCCCTTTTGCCATTCAGGTTGTCCTCTTGGAAATGTTATACCCGAATTTAATGATGCTGTCTATCAAGGAAAGTGGGAAGAGGCTTATCTCATATTAAATTCAACCAATAATTTCCCCGAATTTACTGGTCGTATTTGTCCGGCCCCATGCGAAGCCGCCTGTGTATTAGGTATCAATAAACCACCGGTCGCAATCGAAGAGATTGAAAGACACATTATTGAAATTGCCTATTCAAAAGGATATGTAAAGCCAATCACCCCAATTCTTCGTACGGGCAAAAAGGTAGCTGTTATCGGTTCTGGACCTGCCGGATTGGCAGCAGCCGCTCAATTAAATAAAGCAGGGCATGATGTAACGGTGTACGAACGTGATGATCAACCCGGTGGGCTCTTGCGTTATGGTATTCCTGATTTTAAACTCGAAAAATCTGTAATAGACCGTCGACTTGAGATTATGGAGCAGGAGGGAATCAAGTTTGTTTGTAATGTAGAGGTTGGTAAGGATGGAGATATGAAGGCATTCATTGATCAACACGATGCGGTAGTCGCAGCCGGTGGCTCTACAATCCCTCGTAACCTTAACATACCCGGTCGTGATTTAAAGGGTATTCATTTTGCGATGGACTTCCTTAAACAACAAAACAAAACCGTCAGTAATATTGGGTTTACCGGTGAACGAATTTTGGCAACTGAAAAGGATGTAATTGTTATTGGAGGTGGTGATACCGGTTCCGATTGCGTGGGTACCTCCAACAGACAGCATGCCAATACTGTCAAGCAGTTCGAGTTAATGGTCCAGCCTCCTGCTCAGCGAACGGATAATATGCCATGGCCCACCTATCCCATGCTTTTAAAAACAACCAGCTCTCATGAAGAAGGTTGTGAGCGTTTTTGGGGTATCAACACCAAGGCTTTTTTAGGGGATGAAAATGGACAGCTTAGGGCTATTCTCGTTTCAGATGTAAGCTGGGAACTGGATACTCTTGGAAGACCGGTAAAATTCAACGAAATAAGTGGTTCGGAACGCGAAATGCCATGTCAATTGATACTCTTAGCCATGGGATTTCTTCATCCTCAATTCTCCGGTCTGGTAGAAAATGCCGGCCTTGAAATTGATGCCAGGGGAAATGTAAAAGCTGATGAAAGGAATTACCAGACCAATGTTGCAAAAGTTTTTGCTGCCGGTGATATGCGTAGGGGACAATCCTTGGTTGTTTGGGCGATTTCTGAAGGTCGTGAGGCTGCCCGAAAAGTAGATGAGTTCTTGATGGGAGCAACCACGCTACCCAGCAAAGATAGAATCAATGAGTACGTAACCTCCTGAAGGTGTCACTGATCAAGATACATAAGCTCTGCCCAAGAGGTTGAGCTTTTTTTGGATATGGGATGGAAGTGAACCAAGAACTATATCGCGAATAACTCTATTTCCCATTCTCGATCTGATAGCCATCAGGAACCCATTCTGTATTGTCCATTGTCAAATTTCCATTAAACCTACCCCAATCCTCCACTAATCCTGTTGAAATTGTTCTCAGCTTTCCACTTTCTTTTTTGGCCTAGAATCATTTTTTTTGAAGTTCTGATTTGTTGATAGCCATTTTTGATCAAAAAATCAACTCCGGGTTTATTGTCAATCGGTAATCTGAATCTACTTTTTACCCTCATTCTTAATTTCATGAGTTCCGTACCTGCTTCCGGATCTTCTGCCATAATCGCATGCTCGAAGAAATTCGGAAGGTAAATTCCGATAGCTTTTCCTTCTCTCAGATAAATCAGAGCATCATTCAAACGTTCAGATAAGATCAGTTCCCGATGCTCTCCTGAAGTTATCAGATCGAGTTTAAGAATATCATAGTGATATTTTTCCTCATAGGGAATCACTGCAGCCGGATTGTTCAAGTTTATATTCATCAGATCGCCATCCAAATGAATGTATTCAGTCTCAGTTTCGAATCCAAGTTTCTGATAAACAGGGAATCCCATGTCGGTAGCATCCAAATAAATGGTATGGATATTTTTTCTGTGTGCTCGGTCTACCAGTTCTGAGGTCAATCTTTTTCCTAAGCCTTGATTCCTGAAATCAGGATGGACAATCACATGAGCAAGCCAGGCGGTATCAGTGTGCCTGATGGTGGTTCCAACCGCTGCGATTCTTTTTCCTTCACAAATTTTTATGCTGTCGCAGGAGGGAGAGGAAATGTAATAGTAAAAATAAGAACGGATATCTTCCCATCCCGAAGGTTGAAGCTCATCTAGAATTTCTACGTCTGCACTTTCCAGATTCTGCACTTTCATATTATTTTTCAATTGGATTTTTTACCTTAATCGGAGGCTATACTATCTACTGACTTATAATTTGAGTTTAGCGAAAAAGTCCCAAAGAACAATTCCTGCCGATACGACGATATTAAAAGAATGTTTGGTGCCGAATTGCGGAATTTCAAGGCATAGATCAATCAGTTTCATTGCTTCATCGCTTACCCCGTTTATTTCATTTCCGAATATAAGGGCATATTTTGCTGTCAAATTTGGGGTGTAATCATTCAGCATGATGCTGTTTTCTGCTTGTTCAATGGCTATAATTTCATATCCCGATACTTTCAGATCCTTTATCGCATTGCAGGTATTTTCATAATAATTCCACTCAATGGAATTTGTCGCTCCAAGTGCAGTTTTTTCGATTTCACGATGTGGAGGTTGTGCGGTAATCCCACATAATAGAATCTTTTCAATAGAGAATCCGTCTGAAGTGCGAAAAATGGAGCCGATATTGTGCATGCTCCTGACATTGTCGAGAATCAGTACCACAGGTAACTTTTCCTGTTGCTTGAATTCCTCGATACCTACACGTTTGAGTTCTTCTGTATTTAATTTTCGCATACCTATAAAAATAGTCTCTTAACTATAAGAATCTATAAATTTAAAATTATTAAAGATTTTAGTTTAATTTCATGTTCCAATTGCCATTGCATGCATTGATTTTAAAATCAGATAT
>VGGW01000150.1 GCA_016868395.1 Bacteroidota bacterium
TGGCTATCATCCTCAGCCCTGGAGAAAACGAGGCTTAATCACCGAAGACAATCCCGCAAAAGGCTTGTATCCTAAACTTGTTTCAGAGGGTTATAATCTACAGGAATTGCATGCACTGATGGCTCCCCGTCCTTTTCTTGTTTCAGGAGGTTCTGAAGACCCTGTAAAACGATGGATCGCATTGAACCATACCCTTGCCGTAAACAATTTGCTGGGTTACAAAAATCGTGTAGCCATGACAAACAGACCCGAGCATACCCCAAATACTGAATCGAATGAGCTTGCTTATTCGTTTTTAGAGTACTATTTAAAGTATTGAGATTTGATCCTATTCCCATCAGAATGATTTGATTAATCGATGATAGAAAAAGGGCGGATGTTAATACGTTTACATTCATCCAATTAAATGGTCACTGATAACAGAACCAGGACCCTATGCAGTACTAATCAGGGTATTTTCAATCCAATAAATATTTGTCAATTGTGTCAACTGTCAATTCTCCACTCTGAATTAAAAATCCTACTTTCCGATCTTGATTAATTCTACCTCAAAAATCAAAGTACTGTAAGGAGGTATATCCTTGCCCGCACCACGTTCGCCATATGCGAGTTTATGAGGTATGTAGAAACGATATTTTGAACCCACTGGCATTTGTTGCAGCCCTTCAGTCCAGCCTGGAATTACCTGATTCAAGGTGAATGATGTAGGTTCCCCGCGGTCATAAGAACTATCAAATTGACTCCCGTTCGTCAGTGTTCCCTTATAATGGACAGTAACTTCATCGGTAGCCAGGGGCTTGGCACCGGTAGCGGGTCTCAAAATTTCATATTGTAAGCCGCTTGCAAGCGTTGTGATTCCGGGCTTAAGCTTATTTTCATTTAAGTATTTTTCTGCTTCAGCAATTGCACCCTCGAATTTCTTTTTTTCAATCATGCTCAATAAGCCATAAATGACTTCCTGAGATTTTTCCGGACTAATTAATACTTGACCACCTGAAAAAACATCATTCATAGCCTTTGAAACCAAGGTATAATTCAAGGCATTAACTCCCCGGTTTTTTAGATCATTGGCAATGCTGGCACCAAAAGCATAACTCGCTGAATCCAGTTGTGTATTAAAAGTTGGTGCAGCAGCAGGTTTAGTCTGCGCCGTACTGTAAGTTGAAAGGGCTGAGGCTGCAAACAGTATTAAATATTTTTTCATATTTTTTTTGTTTATGGAATCCCATAAAGAGATTGGGCTACTAATATAGACAGCCTTGAGATAAATAAACAATATTCTATCTAATTTTTTGTTTCATGATTAAATACTAAATTGTCCTTATGAAAGTTGACTATATCGCCCTTTCTATTCCTGTCTTTTTTCTGCTGATTGCGATAGAACTTGTATACGCGATTTATAAAAAGTTGAATTACTACAGATTGAATGATTCCCTCTCAAATTTGAGTCAGGGTATAGGATCTCAGTTAGTAGGAATATTTTTGAAGGCGATAACCTTTTTCGGGTACCTGTATATTTATGAGCATTGGAAGTTCTATACCTTCCCTAACACCATATGGACTTGGTTATTGCTATTTTTTGGGGTTGATTTTTTTTATTATTGGTTCCATCGTAAAAGTCACCAAATAAATGCCTTATGGGCAGCTCATATTGTACATCACCAATCGGAAGAGTATAATTTAACCGTGGCTCTGAGGCAGTCATGGTTTCAATCTGCTTTTTCATGGGTTTTTTACCTCCCATTGGCCTTTGCAGGGTTTGATCCGATCATGTTCCTCACGGTCAGTGCATTTAATACCCTTTATCAGTTCTGGATTCATACCCGTACAATTGGCAGAATGGGGCCATTGGAGTGGTTTTTAAACACACCCTCTCATCACAGGGTTCATCACGGTTCAAATCCCAAATACATTGATAAGAACCATGCAGGAACTTTAATTATTTGGGATAGAATGTTTGGAACTTTTCAGGAGGAGGAAGAGGATGTCGTATATGGCATAACCAAACCCCTCGCCAGCTGGAATCCCGTTTGGGCGAATGTTCATTACTGGGTTGATTTATATTCTAGTTCTAGAAATGCCCATAATATTAGCGATAAAATCAAGGTATTTATCAATGCACCGGGTTGGTTCCCGGAAAATCAGGAAGGAATAGAACAGGCAAAGCAAACTCAACGCAGCGTTTATATCAAGTATAATCCTGACTTTAACAAAAATTTCAAAGCGTATATTCTAGTTACTTTTTTATTGACCTTAGGGCTTTCAAGCCTGATCATTTTTTTAAATGCCAATTTTAGTTTATTGCAACTTATATCGTGTAGTTTGTTTTCAATTTTTAGTCTTACCTCCTGCGGAGTTTTGATGGAAAAGCGAGAATGGTCCTCCTCTTTTGAATATTTTCGCGTGGGTTATTGGTTTATTGTTCCTCTAACTTTTTATGCAAATGATTTCTTCCTGACTCTGATCATTTTTAATTCTATAGTGGCATTCATTTCACTGGCATGGTTCTATCGCCTTCAAAGCAAAAATTTATGTTGAAACGTCATTTAAAGTTTTCTATTCTTTTCTTATTGATTATCATACTGAATATCCTGGTTCAAACTACTGTCCTTCAGGATTACAGTATTTTAATCAAACCATTGATTTGTATTTCCCTTGCTTTTTATCTCTATGCGAAGAGTAATTTAACAATCGGATTTAATCGGCTTGTTTTTTCCGGACTTATATTCTCATTGGTTGGAGACGTTTTATTAATTTATTCTGAATCAGACGTTTACCTATTTTTGTATGGTTTGGTTTCCTTTCTTTTAACCCATATTTTGTATTCTTCTGCATTTTTTCGTGATTTTAAGAATAAGCCTCAGGAATCAAAATATTTTGGACATTTGATGCTTTTTTTGATGGGGGTGTTTTCTTTGACTTTTTATTCATGGATCCGCGACTATTTAAATGATTTCAGAATACCGGTGATGGCTTATATTTTTGTCATATCCGTCATGGCCATTTTAGCTGCTTACCGATACAAAAGGGTTAATCTGTTAAGCTTCAGATTAATCTGCTGGGGAGCGATTTTCTTTGTTTTATCAGATTCTGCACTCGCTTTCGGAAAATTTGTAGAACCCTATTCATATTCCGGGGTACTTATCATATCAACTTATATGATTGCTCAGTACCTCATTACCATGGGAACCATTGAGCGGAAGGTAATCTTAAACCCACCATCAGATCATTGATTTTCTTGGACTAAATCTCCATGTTTTTCATTTTTAATTTTCAACACCAATTCTTTATGATGATCATCAATAAATTTTTCCCGACTATTTTTTTTGGCATCGCTTTGACCTTATGCTTGAATACAGATTTTGTTTTTTCACAAAACAAAACCAAGGATTTTAAGATCAGCCTTGAATGGCAACCGCTTCAGAATAATTATGAAGGCAAAAGTCAATCGCTGTCAGTGCTGAGTATCAGGAATGAATCTTCAGAAGACCTGCCCTCCAAGGGATATGCCCTGTATTTCAATTATTCAGGCGAATTTCTACAAGCGGATAGCAGGGGTTTAACCATTTCATTAGTGAATGGAGATCTCTACAAAATTGAACCTAATGCAGTTTCTGAGGGGATTGCTTCGGGAAGGAAAATAGATTTCCAAATGCTTAGAGCGGGACTGATAGATAATGTAACGCAATCTCCTCAGGGATTTTATCTGGTTTTATCCGATACGCCCGACAAAGGAATCCCAGTAAAATGTACTTATCCTGAACCTTCACCGGAATTTTTGAGTTCACTACCTGCGGCTAAAACCTGGATGGATCCGACCTATGTATATTCAAAGAATCAAGATGTTCAGGATATGGACGAATCGAAATTACCACTGATATTCCCCAGTCCGATCGAATATAAGTTGAACCAAGCTCAGTATACCATCAGCGCGAATACCGGTATTTCTTTTGAACCTTTATTTGTCAAAGAGGCGGCCTATCTGCTGGAAGAGCTCGGTAAGTTGCTTCATTCTAAGCCTTCGGTACAGCAGGCAAAAACCAATGCTATTGTATTTAAGCGGGATCCTAAAATTGCAAAAGAGGGCTATCAACTTGATGTTTCGGAAAAAGGAATCCTTATCCTCGCTTCAACACCTGCAGGAGCATTTTATGGAATCCAGTCGCTCAAGAGTATGATGCCCCCATTAAGCTGGAAAACCAAACAGCATTCAATCACGCTACGGGGAGTTGAGGTGAAGGATGAGCCTCGTTTTGGATACCGCAGTTTTATGTTGGATGTGGCAAGGAATTTTCAAACGAAATCCGAGATTCTCAAAGTACTGGATCTGATGAGCTTGTACAAGTTGAATGTATTTCACTTTCATTTTTCTGAAGATGAGGGATGGAGAATAGAAATTCCATCACTTCCCGAACTGACACAAGTTGGGAGTGTACGAGGACATACGCCCGATAATAAAAATCGCTTGCAAGCTGCCTTTGCCTCTGGGGCTGAGCCGAATCAAATGCCCGGAAGTGGATATTTAAGCAGAAAGGATTTCATAGAAATTTTGAGATATGCAGCTGCAAGGCATATTCAGGTGATACCTGAAATTGAGTCGCCGGGACATGCACGGGCAGCGATAAAGGCCATGGAAAACCGCTATGAACGACTTATTAAGGAAGGAAAACCGGTAGAAGCTTCCAGGTATCGACTGATTGATCCACAGGATCAATCACAATACCGTTCTGTGCAGGGCTGGAATGATAATGTGATGGATGTAGCCTTGCCTTCAGTTTACAATTTTATGGAAAAGGTAACGGATGAACTGATTTTGATGTACAAAGAAGCGGGCGCAGCATTAAGAACGATCCATTATGGAGGAGATGAGGTGCCGGCGAAGGTTTGGGAAAAATCTCCTGCCTATCTGCAGCTTAAAGCCACAAATCCTGAAATTAAATCTACGGATGATCTCTGGTATTACTATTTTGGAAAATTAAACGCAATGGCTAAGAAGCGTGGACTCTTTGTTTCGGGCTGGGAAGAAGCGGGAATGCGTAAAACCATCCTCGATGGTAAACCACATTATATCGCTAATCCTGATTTTGCAGACGATCATTTTCAATTGCACGTCTGGAATAATGTGATAGGCTGGGGTGCAGAGGACTTGGCCTATAAGCTTGCTAATGGGGGATATAAGGTAGTTCTTTCCCCTGTTTCGAATCAATATTTTGATCTGGCTTATAATAGTTCTTATTATGAACCCGGTTATAAATGGGGTGGGATGGTCGATGTAGATAAACCCTTTTATTTTATTCCTTATGATTTCCTGAAGAATGTAAAAGAAGATGGACAGGGTAGGCCGATTAAAGATCTGGATCAAACAAAAATGATCAGACTTACAGATTATGGCAAATCCAACATTGTCGGCTTGCAAGGATTGTTATGGTCTGAGAATAATGTAAGCAAGGATAGACTCGAATATATGATGTTACCTAAATTGCTTGGACTTGCCGAAAGGGCTTGGGCGCCAGAGCCTGAATGGGCAAAGGGGGAGTATTCAATTCTAAGTGATCTGTATTATAAAAACTCCTGGACAAGCTTTACCAATGTTGTAGGTAAACGTGAATTACCCCGTTTAAATTATTATCATGGAGGTTATTCGTATCGAATCCCCGAACCGGGTTTGATGATCAGGGATGGAAAGGTACTTGCCAATATTCAGTTGCCCGGATTAGAAATCAGATATACTAAAGATGGTACAGATCCGGTACCAGGAAGCGCAATTTATACCGGTCCGATAAGCGGAGGAGGAAAATATCGTTTTGCTGCATTTGATGTTTCAGGTAGGAGAGGAAGGGTTGTAGGGATAGAGAATAAATAAAAAAACTGATCAAAAGGGCTAATTCTTCTGATCAGTTGATAAAGTCTTTTGAAGGTAAGCATTAAAATCGTTTAGAAACTACCTTTAATAACAGCATAGAAGATAATTTCTTTTAGGCTGTTTTTTTTGGCTTGAAAACTTCCTATGGTATCTCTTTTTAATGACAGCCCCGCTTTTTGCTCATACTGCACCAGCCTTAATCACAGGCCGGTATACGCTTCAATCGGGTTAAAAAAATCAAGACAGTACTATTGAACTTAATTCCTCACTGAACTCCGGGAGATTTACTTATTAAGTTTATTATCAACAGAATATCGTCCAGGTCCGGTAAGAAATAATACCAAAAACATCCCCAGGAATAGAAGCGATAATTCTTTGATGCCGAAATCATCAGCGGAATGAACGATGAAAAAGGCTGTTGCCATGTTAATTATTAAAGGAATTAAGGATAGGCGGGTATATAGACCAATAATTACCAGAATGGCACAGAGAAACTCTGCAAAAGTTGCCAGGTAAAGCGATGGAACTTGTCCGATACCTATGGGATCTCCAAATTGTAAATCTCCCTGAAGAATTTTCTGAAGTTTTGGATTACCATGAGTAATCATGACAGCGCCTGAAATAATTCGAAGGAGCAGCAAGCCCAAATCATTAGCCAGTGCACCACTTGACAAAAATGTTGATTTCATAATCTTAAGAATTAGGTAAAAATAAAGATACTTATATCTAAGATCAGAGGTTTTTTTATATTACGACTGACAAATAAATAATCATGACGCTAAGGTAAATTCGTCGTTGACTGACGAATTTACCTTTCTTGAGGCCTAAGTAATTTCCTAACCCGCTACCTATCGGGTCTTACTTTGCCAGCATCGAAGTGGCTTTCAGATGCTCCGCCAATTTTACGATGGCATTCGCCGCAAGAGTGATCTGCTCCTCTGCTTCCTTCCAGTTGCGTTGCTCAATTGCTTCACGTACACCCGGCATCGTCTTCACACCATATCCTGTATAAAATCCAGGTGCATACAAAGTATGTTTATACCATGGTCTTCGGGGCAGTCCCTGTTCGGTCAGCAGGCTTTGTTCTGCACGATAAAGCGCCCTGTTGATCTCTTCGAGGGCTGATTTCCCTACAGACCCCTTGTTCAGGCTTTCTGATAATAAATTGGCCGTCTGATCCAGCAGAACCAAGGAATTCTGCAGAGGAGAGAAATCTAGGTAAGGAACTTCCGCTTTTGCTACCGGTAATTTGGTTGGCTTGGTCGGATCATCAGCCAGCTTATGGTTATTACCTTGTATAACCTGATTGAAAACCAGTGTAGATTCTCTCATC
>VGGW01000151.1 GCA_016868395.1 Bacteroidota bacterium
CAGAGCGGAATTCTATGAAAAAGAATTAACCTTCCAGGTATCTTGCTCGTACGGCCCCGGTAGATATGATCATAACTACGAACAAAAAGGGATTGACTATCCACTCCCATTTGTAAGATGGACAGAGAAAAGAAATTTTGAAGCGATCCTGCATAGCATTTCCAGCAGGCAGTTACACGTGAAAGATCTTGTAACAGAAGTCGTTCCCTTGGATGAATATCAAAAGATATACGGGAAAATCAGCCAGACCGGTTCTATCGCTTCAATTCTAGAATACCCGGACAGAACAGAACACCTGAAGAACACAGTTATTCTTTCAGAAAAAAAATTCAGTGGCCAAAAGGGCGTAATAGGTGTGATAGGATCTGGAAATTTTACCAAAATGACCATGCTTCCTATGATGAAAGAATCAGGGGCACATTTCAAATATATTGCGAGTAGAGGAGGAGTAACCTCTACCGCGCTTGCAAAGAAATTTGGATTTACACATAGTACTACTGACTACCAGGAAATTTTGAATGATGCCGAAGTAGACCTAGTAATGATCACCACTCGTCACAATCTTCATGCTTTTATGGCAATAGAAGTATTGAAGCAGAACAAACATGTTTTTATAGAAAAGCCGCTAGCACTTAATACAACGGAACTCAATGAACTAATAGCGGCGTCCAATCAATCGGAAGGAAGTATTACTGTTGGTTTTAACAGGAGATTTTCACCGCATGCCTTAAAGATCAAACAGCATATCGGAACCGGTCCGATGAATATTATTGCAACAATGAATGCTGGTTTTATTTCGCCCGATATATGGGTGCAGGATTTAAAAGTCGGAGGAGGAAGGATTATTGGTGAAGCTTGCCACCTGATTGACCTGTGCAGTTATTTTACTAGCGCCAAAGTAATCTCCGTTTGTATGAATGCAATGGGCATCAACTCTGCAGAAAATACAGATAACGCATCAATTTTGCTGAAGTATGAAGATGGTTCAAATGCTGTCATTAATTATTTTGCCAACGGAAGCAAGGCTTATTCAAAAGAAAGAGTTGAAATATACAGCCAGGGAAGAACTGTTGTAATGGATAATTTTCGCAAAACACAAGCCTTCGGCTTTAAAGGTTTTAGCCACTTGAAAACATCATTGGACAAGGGACATAAAAATCAATTCCAGTCTTTGATCAAAAGAATACAACTGGGGCGAGAACCTTTGATTTCTTTTGATTCATTAATAAATACATCCTTAGCCTCTTTTGCAGCAATCGAAAGCTTAAAAGAACGTAAGTGGGTTGATTTGTCTATATAAAACAGAAGAATGAAGATAGATTTGATAGCAGGTGCACGGCCGAATTTTATGAAGATCGCCTCGATTATTGATGCTATTCATGCGGCACGGTCAGAGAATAAGGATATTGAATACAGGTTGATACATACCGGACAGCATTACGACAAAAACATGAGTGAAAGTTTTTTTACTCAGTTGGCTATTCCGCATCCTCATGTGAACCTTGGAGCAGGTGGCGGAACGCAGTCTGAGCAAACAGCTGCTATTATGATTGGCTATGAAAAATTGCTGATGGATGAGAAAACAGATCTGTGCCTCGTGGTTGGGGACGTAAATTCAACCATGGCTTGCTCGATCGTAGCGCAGAAATTACATGTGCCGGTCGCACACGTGGAAGCCGGTATCAGGTCTGGTGACTGGAAAATGCCCGAGGAGATCAACAGGCTGGTAACAGATGCGATCACCAACTTCTTTTTTACAACTACTCCTGAAGCAGGTGATAAATTAAAAAAGAGCGGTGTTTCTGAAGACAAAATATATTGGGTAGGCAATACTATGATCGACACTTTACTGAAACACCGCAATAGGTTTCAACAACCTCCTTTTTGGGCTGAGCTGGGTCTTCAGAAAAATGAGTATTTGGTGATCACCTTGCACAGGCCTGCGAATGTTGATGAAGATGATAAATTAAAAGTGTTGATCGATGAAATAATAGTTAATTCCCATGGGCTGCCCTTGATCTTTCCGGCCCACCCGCGTACCGCTAAAATTCTGGCTAAGTTGGGCATCAGCTATGAAAACCTGCATATAACAGAACCGCTTGGATATTTGGAGTTTAACTATCTCGTAGAAAATGCAAAAGCGGTAATAACAGATTCTGGCGGTATCACAGAAGAGACCACGGTAATGGGAGTGCCTTGCATTACTTTACGTGATAATACCGAGCGACCCGAGACAGTAACGATCGGCACCAATGAATTGATCGGCACTGACCCGCGTGCTATTCAACCTGCCATGGAAAGGCTGTTCTCCGGTAAATGGAAAAAAGGTGGCATTCCTGAGTTATGGGATGGAAAAGCCGGACAAAGAGTTGTTAACACACTTGTTTCTCTCGGTAAGTAATAATAAATCTATTAATACCCCTCACACTGATCATTTATTTTGAGCCACGGCTAAAAAAGTTAAACCGTGATCGGGGATAGTTACTAAAATAAATTTTTATATGAAAAGAAAGTTGAGTCCTTCAAATCCATTTCCAATAAATGCAAAAGCCCATTTTTGGGAGATGTTAAATGATAATGGAGAATCTGAACTGCATTTGGATTTTGGTGCTCATGATGGAAAAGCAATTATAGACCTCGTTAGAACAGGTGTTGTAAAAAAAGCAATTGGATTAGATGCAAATAGCGAAGTTGTAAAAAGATCGCAGCCATTATTACCGCCAAATGTGGAGCTGGTGACCATCACTATAGGTGAAAAACTTCCTTTTCCAGATAATAAATTCTCAAGTGTCAGCCTTTTTGGTGTTTTAGAGCATATTTATGATCAGGACAAACTACTAAAAGAATTGAACAGGGTTATGAAAAAAGGCGGACTATTTGTTGTAGCGGTACCCGGCAAACATTTCTTTTCTTTTATGGATATGGGAAACTGGAAATTTGTTTTCCCTCAGACGCACAGGTTTTTTGTAATTACATGGAAAGGAAAAGAATATTACCAGGGTAGGTATGCTGCCAATAAAGACGGTTTGATTGGAGATATAGAAGCTGAAAAGGCATGGCACCAGCATTTTGACAAAAAAGAATTAGCAAATTTATTGAGTAAATACTCATTTGAAACAGTTGCTGTTGATGGCTTTGGTTTTTTCTTCCGCGTTCTGAGAAATTTCAGGTTCTTCTCTCCGCAGTTCATAAAAAAACTTATTGACAGATTGGTGTTAGCTGATCAGAAAATGTTCTCGAGTGCAGAGATCTGGGTGATCGCCAGAAAATCATAGACATTTTGATCCCTTAACAGGCTTTCTGCCTTAATAATTATGTCCCCGATAAATTATTTTCACACAATCAGAAAACTTGGTATTCCCAGTGTTTTAAGAGTTTGGTATTATAGGTTATCTATAAAATATAAATTTAATCCTGTTTTTAAGATAACGTCGGATCTTCTTGATGAACCTTTATTTAATAACCCAAAAGATCCAAACCCGGGCCTGCCTGTTGTTGAAAGTTGGGAGAAGAAAGAGATCAATAACAGTTTTTTTAGTCTAAAGATACAGCAGCAGCCACCTGATTGGTACTTCAATCAATTCACAGATAAGGGTTCAAAAGACGCCGATAAACTTTGGTCTGAGATCAAAGATTTTGATCCCGAATTGGGTGATATAAAAGCGTTGTGGGATCTATCCCGCTTTGACTGGATTATACCCTTAAGCCAGCAGGCATCTAAAGGCGATCCGGATGCTTTGCTGTTTTTAAATAATTGGTTGCAGGATTGGCAAAAAAAGAATACCCCATACCTGGGTGTAAACTGGAAGTGTGGGCAGGAAGCCAGCATTCGCGTGATACACCTTCTGATGGGCGCATTTATTCTGGACCAGCTTGAAGCACCCAGACCTGCTTTGATTAACTTAATAACAGCACATTTAAAAAGAATACAACCAACAGTTTCATACGCTATCGGTCAAAATAATAATCACGGAACATCTGAGGCAGCAGCTTTATATATCGGTGGAGGGTTCCTTGTTAAGAACGGTTATAGCATCGGGCATAAATGGCAAAAAAAAGGCGAAAAAGTGATAGCGGAACGTGTATCAAAATTGATCGGTAAGAATGGAACTTTTAGCCAGTACTCCCTGAATTACCATCGGTTGATGTTAGATACATTGTGTTGCTGCGAATTCTTCCGTAATAAATTAAGTCTACCATCACTGCCGGATATTTTTTATCAAAAAGCCATTCTGGCCACTAACTGGCTGTTTTCAATTATAGATGCTATTTCTGGCGATGGGCCCAATGTTGGAGCTAATGACGGAGCTAAAATAATTCCTTTAACCAATAGCGGTTACCGTGATTTCCGGCCAACTATTCAATTAGCTATGGTGTTGTTTAAATCAAAATGCGCTTATGCTCATGGTGTATGGGATGACCAGTTCCGCTGGTTGAAGTTGGCTATTCCCGATAAAAAAGAAGATACTCCGGCTTCATTGATCGCTGATGATGGGGGGGTTGCTATTCTTCGCCATTCTGATGTTTTTGTTTCGCTACGATATCCACGGTTTAAATTCCGACCAAGCCAGAATGATATCCTTCATTTAGATTTATGGATAAAAGGTAAAAATATTCTCAGAGACGGGGGGTCTTATAGCTATTATGCCGATCCCGGACTGGTGAATTATTTTGGCTCTGTTTCTGCTCACAACACCATACAGTTTGATAACCATGAGCCGATGCAAAAAATAAGCAGGTTTCTCTACGCTAATTGGGCAAAAACTGATTGGATATCTGAATTGAAAGACAGTGACGGATGTCTTTCCTATGGGGCAGGATACACCGATGCCTTTGGAGCAAATCACAAACGCAAAGTCAATTTGTGTCAGGATAAGCTCGTAGTTACGGATGAGATAACAAATTTTAAAAGCAATGCCATTTTGAGATGGCGTTTAATTGATAGCGATTGGGTATTAGTGGAGAATGATAACGATGTAGTACTTAGATCAAATTCGCAAAATCTGACGATGCGGATAATCTGCACAGAAAAAATAACCAGTAGTAAGTTGACCGAAGGCCTTGAATCCTTGTATTACATGAAGTCAAATAAAATTCCCGTATTAGAGCTTACCCTTGAAAAGAAATGTATCCTAACAACTACCGTCACCTGGTAGCATGAATTAATTTATGAAAGTTTTATATATCACACAACATTTTAATATCCCTACGGGCTCTGCAGGTATTCGTTTGTATAAAATGGCAAAAGCTTTGGTAGACCATGGTCATGAAGTTACGATAGTATGTGGGAGCTATGATGGTGCCAAAACAGGGTTGGACGGAGAATTTATCAAAGGCAAAAGAACCGGTTTTTATGAAGGTATCAAGATCATTGAATTTGATATCAAATACTCTAATAAATTCTCTTTTGCAAAAAGAGCAGGTGTATTTTTCTTATATGTATGGAAAACAGTTGGGCTGGCTTTATTTTATGAGTACGATATATTGTTTGCGTCGACCACACCTTTAACCGTAGGGGTTCCCGGTATTTTCGCAAGATGGATTCGCGGAAAGAAATTCGTATTCGAAGTAAGAGATCTCTGGCCGGAACTACCAAAAGCTATGGGTGTAATTAAAAACCCGGTGATATTATGGCTGATGGGGGTACTGGAATTTCTCTGCTATCGTTCAGCAACCAAACTGATTGGTTTATCAGAGGGGATTGTCAAGGGAATCGAGAGACGTGGTGTTAAAAAGAATAAAATAGCTAACATACCCAACGGATGTGATCTGGATATTTTCAGTGCCAATGACGGGAAACTGAAAATTAAGGGTGTTCAGGAAAATGATTTTCTGTGTTTATATTCTGGTACACATGGAATTGCCAACGGCTTGGATATATTGATCGGCGTTGCAGCAGAGCTTACAAGACGCGGTAACAATAACATAAAATTTGTTTTAGTTGGCGATGGTAAACTCAAGCCCGGCCTGATCGCGAAAGCCAATGAGCAGAATCTAAAAAATATTATTTTTTTAGACCCGCTTAATAAAGCCGATCTGTCTAAACTGATGAATACATGTAATATCGGAATGCAGCTATTGGCCAATATTCCTGCATTTTACTATGGGACTTCGCCTAATAAATTTTTTGATTACATTTCTGCTGGTCTTCCTGTCTTGAACAATTATCCTGGGTGGATCTCTGAGTTGATCACACAAAACAATTGTGGGATCACAGTGTCGCCTGATAACCCGGTAGCATTTGCAGACAGTCTGATCAAACTGGAGCAGGAAAAGTTTAAATTGCCCGAGATGTCTGTAAATGCAAGCAAACTTGCAAAGCATGAATTTGATCGGATCCTTTTGTCTGATAAATGGGTAAATTGGGTAACTAGTTAATTTAATTTATGAAGAATATTGTAGTAATTGGCGGGAATATGGGAGTTGGTTTTGAAGTGGTAAAAGCATGTTTAAAAAATGGCCATCGGGTTGCAGTTGCCTGCAAAGAACCTGCCGACTCATTTCCTGTAAAGGATAATGATAATGTTATGGTCAGATCATTTGACCTTAGAGATACCGATAAATGTGTTCAGTTCATTGAAGAAGTTGTAGCATTATGGCATAGGATCGACGGAGTTGTATTTTATGCGGGTATCACACCATTTTCAGGACTCGCTGATTGCACTCAAGAAATATATGATAACATATTTGACATTAATCTGAAATCTACTTTCTTTATCACGCAAACAGCTTTGAAAACTATGATTAACCATGGAGGCAGTTTTGTGTTCTTCGGAACTTCTCACATGGAATCGGGCCAGATGGATAGAGCTGCTTATGCGATTTCAAAAGGTGGTGTTAAAATATTGGCTGAACATCTGTCTAGACGATATGCTAAATTCCATATCCGTTCAAATATTGTAGTAATGGGTTGGACTGCGACGGAAGGTGAACTAGAATTAAGAAAATCTTTAGGTATTTCCAAAGAAGAACTTGACGTTGAGGCATCAGCGTATATCCCAATGGGGCGAATGCTTACAGTAAATGATCCTGTTCCAGCAGTTATGTATTTTTTATCTGACGAATCCTGTATGGTAACTGGTTCCACAATACGGGTTAATGGAGGCGAATATATATAGAATGCGG
>VGGW01000152.1 GCA_016868395.1 Bacteroidota bacterium
CATCCTTTGCAAAGGGCCCCATAATTCCAAGTTTTTTCTCGGCTTCAGAAAAACCACCAAATCGTCCTATTCGATAAAGCGTTCGGTTTGGGGCTCCAGTTGGGTCAGGATTTAAAGGCAAACGTCCAAGACCTGCCTTACTCAAGCCCGAGGCCAAATCAAGACTTGTGGTATCAACAGCGACTTCAGGCTTAAGATCAATAACCCACATAAGCGAATTGCCGGATAAAAATGCTGCATTTAGTCCGCGATCTACCGCCTTTTTAACATTTTCAAACATTTGTAAGGTCCAGTATTCATCATGGCCCACGGAGAGAAAACATTTCACACGCTCAAGCCCTGAGGGATTAGTGTGGGTATCAGTATTGGAGCAATAGGTAACATCATAACCTTGTTGTTCAAGCCAGAAACACAAGGAATATTCCCATAGTAGAAACTCACCTGATCCCTGAGACAAAGGCTGGTCTAGCACCTGCGGATACTTAGCATAGGGACGATTAAAGCTAACCCAAGTTCTACCGTTAAGCGACTGTTGAGGAGGATCACTGTCATAAAGCGAGAAGGTATCAGGCCATTTATTATAAGCCTGCCAGGTATTATCGCTGGTTTGAAACAGCAAATCTGCTTTACGGTCATCTCGTACAATAAAAATGATATAACTTTCATATCGATGAGTAGAACAAGACAGTTTACCAAGGTATACACCACTGAGCCAGTCTGGTGGAATCTTGAGTGATGTGGCACTTTCCCATTCACATTGTCTTAAACGATTTTCTGCGATAGGCGGTACTACTTGAGGACTCACAGGGAAGGGCCCCAATTTTTTGACAAAGCGGCCACCTTTACCACCATAATAACCCATTCTGTAGATATTAATGCTGATATCAGTTTGGGAGGCTGCATTTAAAAATATATCTATGGATTCTCCTGAGCGAACACTGGTCTTCGAGCAATAGCCTTCAATAAGTTTAGATCGGAATTGTTCTGATTTAATAAAAGTAAGTTGCCAGTCAGTTGTACCCTGCTTTTTATTCTCGGCTACTATGAGTCCGCTTCTTTGCTGTTCTGCACTTGAAAAACCAGATAATGGCAGAAGTGCAGCTGCCAGGCCTGCCTGTGCAGCCCCTCGTATAACATCTCTGCGACTTAATTTATCCTTTGATTTTCTCATTGTATTTACTGTGCAAGATCCTCATTGTAAAACTCTTTTCTACTTAATTTTAACCCATAGCACTTCGATTTTACCCATTTATGAAGCCCCTGATTTGAGCAAAAGGTTATGCATAATTTGCTGAACCCGCCTATCGGGGCCATGGGGACGACTCCAGTGCGACCAGGGCAAGGTATGACCAGGCGGCATGCTTAAAGCCTGTGCCCAAAAAATGGTGGAGGCACTAAACACGATGTTTCCCTTTGGTGCAGTATAGATTGTAGAATTCCATCGCTGTGGTTTAACTCCACCACTCCATGCAGTACCTTCGGCAACAATCTCGAGCCCGGGAATTGGAGCAGGTTCACCCATATATTCCCAACCGATAAGGCCGGGAATACGATCCCCTTTTTTAATGCCGGTATCTTTAAACATCCAATGTTCAGGCTTGGTTACAATCCAGTCGCCACCCCCTGTGATTGGATCAATATTTCTTACACCCATTAAAAATCCTTCATCTGGACCACGCTCAGGAAATGGACCGTTTAAATTCTCACGATCTACAGCATACTTATTTTGGGCTCCATAGGGACCTCCTCTGAAAATTATCCGGTTTTCCCTTCCATCGCTACTTGAACGGAAAGGAGAAACCCAGCAAACTGAATTGCCGGATAAAAACAAGAGATTAACACCTTCATCCCGCATCTTGACCACGCTGTTATACTGACGGATATCCCAATACTCATCATGCCCTACACTGATAAAAGATTTACATTTTAGTCCGCGTTCAGGTGAAAGCATGTCGCTGTTAGAACAATAAGTTACATCATATCCATGTTCCTCAAGAAAGTAAGATAATGGCTGTTCGAGTGAAAGAAATTCACCGGAGCCAAAGGAGAGCGGATCATTGACAACACCGGTATATTGTGACTGCCGTCCATATGGTCGGTCAAAGCTCACATCAGCCCAAGGACCTTCAACACCCTTTGGATGGGTATAAACCGAGTAATTATTGGGCCATCTATTATATGCTTGCCAGGTATTATCAGAACATTGAAAAAGTACATCTGCAGGACGGTCATCGCGAACGATGAAGATAACATAGCTTTGCCAATAGGGAAGATTTTCATCACCCGGTAAAGTTGTTAAACGCCCCAGATAAACTCCACTCAACCAATCATCAGGAATAGTAATGGACACAGATGGCTTCCACCTACATTCATGAAGACTTTTGAGTCCGGGTTTAGGCACAAGCTGTGAATAACCATCAAATGGACCTAGCTTCCTCATCAGTCGGGCACCACATCCACCATAGTATCCGGTTCGGAAGATCTCAATCTGAAATCTCACCTGCTGCTCTGTTGAAACCATAATATCAATGGATTCCCCGACTTTGACACTTTGCTTTGAACAATATCCTTCAATGGAAGGGCAACGCTGGCCTTCACGATCGGGACGCACACGGGTCAGCTGCCAATCTGTAGAACCCGGCTTTTTATTCTCAGCCTCAATCAAGCCTCTTTTTTCCTGACTAACATCGCTAAAGCCTGATAATGGCACAAACGCCGCTGCCAATCCTGTACGTGCCGCATCAATGAGCAACTTCCGTCTCGAAACAAGATTAGTGCGTTTCTTCATTTTGCCAATTATTAGTCAACTCGTAAATCATTTCATGGAAAATTTACAGCCAAGTACTTTGCTTTTCATCCACTGAGCAATTAAGCACCAAGCCCAGGGGGCTAAAATCCATTTAATCAAACATCCAAAAACATAGAACTGACCCCGATTCAATATGTTATGCACCCCCTTTGAGATAGGCAATCAATTTTGCCATTTCATCTTTACTTATATTTTGCTCAAGTCCGTCAGGCATCAGCGAAAGTCCGGAATTGCTAAGTGTCGAGATATTTCTCCTAAGGATTGATTCATCAGTACCAAAAGTTGTACGAAGTGTTAAGCTATTTTCATTTTCTGAAACCAGCCATCCCGAAAATGATCGGCCATCGTTGGTACTGATGGATATGGACTGATATGCTGGTAATACTTCATAATTTGGAACTAGAATATGAAGTAATAAAGCATCTGCAGGCTGATTCTTTACACCGGTTAAATCAGGACCCACTTTGCCCCCTACATTCTGGTATGTGTGACAAGCAGAGCAAGCTTTCTGGAAAACTGCCTTTCCCAAATTCCGGTCAACCTGTGCGGTAAGCGCTTTTTTATAATCCTGATAGACTGTCATCCGATCTCCTCCTTCCAATTCTTTGAATAATAATTTCGCGCGATCACTAATCTGTGTGTTTTTATCACCAATCAGTCGCATCCTGTCAGCGGAGGATAATTCAGCTCCACTAATCAAGCCTTTCTCAATTGCCAGAAACAATTCATTGATAAATGAGGGCTTTGAAACTACGACGGCTACTACTGCAGATTTTATTCTCGGGGTGTATGCCGACCATGCCTTTTTCACCAACAAGATTGAAGCTCCCCGTGGATCATCCAAGCGCGCAAAAGCGGAGATTGCTTCCAATAATAATTCAGGTGGGGTATCGGGAACCATCATCCTTTCAAGAACTGCATGACTTCTTCCAAAATCTGTATAGCCAAGTAAAGCCGTTGCTGAAACTCTAAGTCTGAGGCTTTCAGTCTGGTTTCCAGCTATATCCAATGCATTGTTAACAAAATTATCCAGTGCAGCAATATCAGAAAGCGAAGCCTTCTTACCCAAAATAGCATACAATAAACCTTTCGGAGAGGTGCCAAATTCCTTAGCCCTGGCACTGATACCTTCTGCAAGTCCAAGCGTCGTGGCAATTCTCCATTCCGGATCCGTATTAGATGCCAAAACCTCTTTTAAAAGTCCGAGACTGGCTTCAGCTGTTGCAGCGTTTCCAAACAAACGTCCCAGATCTTTCATCACTGAAGCAAAAGCCAGCGGTTCTGCACTTTTCTGATCCCTGAAAGCTGCTAAAAATTCGGGCATACGATTTTCGATACCGCTTAATAATGCGGCGCGAAACCACTTATCAGCCCCGTCCCTTGATGCTGATTTTGCTAAAGCTTGCACAACCTGCGGCCCCTCCATTGAGCCCAGAACCAAGGTACTGTTATAACGAACACGGATAGCCACATCATTTGAGGCCTCAACAATGAGTGCTGTCAGTTCAGGGTATTTTTGAAACATATTCCCGGCTAACAAAACAGCCTGTTCACGGACTGCAGCTTCCTTATCTGCCAAAACCTTTTTCAAAGTGCTTAAATCCAGTGATTCAAATGAGTTTAGTAACCAAACTGCACGGGCACGACTTTCAGGAAAAACAGATTCAGTAGCAATTTTTTTCAACATTGTAACCGCAGCCTTGTCCTTGCGCTCAAGCAATAGCCTGTGAGCGGTATTTCTTTCCCACTCCTCGCCTGAAGCCAAGAACTTTGTCAAAGCCGCTGTTTTTGAGGCAGAACTCAACCCTGTTGCTGCCTCATATTTCTTCTGCACAAAGTCTTTTCGTACAATCCGGTAAATTCTTCCATCTGTTTTTCCGCTCTCCCAATCCAAACCAGGCCTCGCCTCTTCAGGTATATAGGTTGGATGATCAATCACTTTACGATGCATGTCAGCTAAATATAATCCTCCTTCCGGACCATGCTGAAGGGATACCGGACGGAACCATTCATCAGTTGAAGAGAGAAACTCTCTGCCTTCATAGGGTGTTTTGGATTTGAAAGAGACGCCTTCGGGATAAAGGATCTGTCTTTGGACTAAATTCTGTGCTGACTCACAAATAAACATATTACCCCTGTGGGCAGGTGTGAGTCCGCTACCATTGAAAACCATCAGTCCGCTTGCAGCAGTAAAGGTCCCAGCATGCGAGCGACCAATTAGTTTTGGTATGAAATCAGCACTGGTCACTGCTCCGCTTATGGGATAAACATTCGCCTCAGCTTCTACTTTGGAAACATTTTGTACGGTTTCATTGAATAATAGATTGGCATTCCGGCGGAGGAACCAGGGTTCCATAACAGAATGCATGATTGGGTGCCTGTTTGAGCAACCGAAGCGGCGCCCATAAGCATCAAATGTTAGTCCAAACTGACTTTTCCCCCCTGTAACCTGAAACTCAAAAGTCTCGGGATTAAATCGTCCATCCGTTTGCTTGAAAGAAACTGCAGGACGGTCAGGATGTTCAGGTGAAGTCACATTACCTCCATTGAGTCCGGCGGTAACATAGACCCATCCATCCAATCCCATAGTCGGATGACTCATCCTGATTTGAGCAGTTTGAGTTGCAAAAAAACCTGTCAGAACTACCTTTTTGATATCTGCAATTCCGTCGTTATCGGTATCTTTTAAATAGTAAATATCTGGGGAACAGGTTACAAAAACTCCCCCTTTCCAGGGCATCAGACCATTGGGGTAAGTTAAACCCGTGGCAAATTCGCTTCGTTTATCATAAACACCATCCCCATCGGTGTCTTTTAACAGTGCTATACGTCCAAGTGTAGTCGAAGAACCCCCTTCCACAGGATCAGGATAACCTCTGTCTTCAACAACATACATTTGACGATTTTCATCAAATGCCAGAGCCACGGGATCGACAACAAGTGGCTCCGCAGCGACAAGGTCGATGCGCATTCCGGGCTCAATCTGAAAACTATCTAAAGCCTTCTTATGTCTAAGGGTTCGAGATTCTGGCTGTAAGGCTGCAACTGTCACTGCAAGAACTATCGAGAGCAATCCTAAAATTCGGTATTTTTGGTACTGTAATCTTTTCATAAACTATTTGAAATAAAATGCTTGAGAACAAATACTCTAATCAAAATATACTCTTGAGCTAATTTATCCTGGCAATTTCTTGATGTGTAATATACTATTTTCTGAAATGAATTTGATGTTTGAAACATTCAAAACTGTTTTATTTACAATGGTTGGATTCTCCTATCCATCAAAAAAATTTAAGATCCCAGGCATTTACTTTCCGACATTCTTTTTAACTGACAAGAGAAATCATGTTTCTAATTTTTCTTCCCCGGCCGTTAAACTTCCGCCTTCGGTTTTAATTAACCAAGACTTAATCTTGTTTAGAGGTTCACTAATCGACTTGTTCTTTCTTAAGTTTTTGCAGCAGCTCAAAAATTAAATTACTTATTTTGGTGGATGCCTCAACCTCCAAATAACTTGAGCGAGCTCTCCAGGTTTCATAGCCTCCTAGTTGATGATGTTCAGGAGTTGGTAAGTACCCATTATAGCCATTGGCAAGCGATGTTGTAAAAGTTGGCTTAAAAGGGCTTTTTTCTTTAATATCTAATCCGATCTCAACAAATATTTCACAGGGTGCTGCAGTAATGGCTAAATCACCCAATCGAAAGGCTTGAATAATTAATGGCACTTGCTTTGGAAAATCTTTAATCAATAACGTCTCCCGAGCGTAAATTTCTTCCGCTGTATTCATAATCGGACCATTTGCTTTTGCGACGATATCCTTCGCTCTTTCAATTTCTTTCTGAGCAGGGAGTCGAACCCCTAAAATAATCTCTTTTTGCACCGAACTGAGAGAAATCCAATTGTGGTATTTTATATTCTGATAGGTTTTATAAGCTTCAGCTGCAACAATATTAGCAACCTGACGCATTTTAGTATACGGGGGTAATGCGGGTGCTGGTTCATTGGCAAACCAATTGATGTTATTAATATTGCCGCTGGTTCCATTTGACAGCATGGCTACAAATGGAGGAAATCGATCTTCCTTTGACTCCAGCAATTCCTCCATTCTTTGAGCAAACATGCCAAAATAATCGGCAGATATTTCACCAGGCGCTGTTCCACCGACATAGTGCAAAGAGTAATTTGCCAGAATAGCAATAGGCCTCCCTTCAGCGCT
>VGGW01000153.1 GCA_016868395.1 Bacteroidota bacterium
AATCGGATGTATACTCAACAGAATATCTGAATTTTTTAAAACATTCTCCCTCGAGGTAATCTCGGCAGCTTGCTCAGAATAAAGTACGTCAGGAGCAAAAGAGTTTGCACCGGAATTGTGCTGAACTAGTACATTAATCTTAAGTTTCTTCAGGACTGAAATATGTTCGGGGAATAATGAAACCCGTGTTTCCGGGGAGGTCTCAAGCAGGATACCAATAGTCATGAATTCTTGAATATTTATTTATTTACGATTGCATCCCAAAATAGAAAAAATATTTATCTATAAAGAACGCTGTATTAAAAAAATAAAAATAGTTTAAAAGGACTTTGGTTTTGATCTTCCTGATATTTATAAATTATAAATATGATTTCTATTATGAGGAATAGAATTTGAGCATAATAAACTATATTTGCGCCTTGAATGAAGTACATACGTAATTTTTGCATAATTGCTCATATTGATCACGGTAAAAGCACTTTAGCTGACCGTCTTCTGGAGTATACAAATACCATCAGTCAGCGCGAATCTCAGGCACAATTACTTGATGATATGGATTTGGAGCGTGAACGTGGGATTACCATCAAAAGCCATGCTATCCAAATGGATTACATTCAGGATGGTCAACCCTATGTACTGAATCTGATTGATACTCCCGGACATGTCGATTTTTCGTATGAAGTTTCTCGCTCGATTGCTGCCTGCGAGGGCGCATTATTAATTGTAGACGCTTCTCAGGGAATTCAAGCTCAAACCATCTCAAATCTGTATCTGGCCCTGGAGCATGATTTGGAGATTATACCCATACTAAACAAGATGGATCTTCCGGGTGCAATGCCTGAGGAAGTAAAAGATCAAATCATCGAACTCATTGGCTGTAAACGAGAAGAAATCATTCCAGCATCAGGTAAAACCGGTATGGGAGTTGATAACATTTTACAAGCAATTGTTGAACGAATTCCGGCTCCTAAGGGTAATCCTGATGGTGAATTACAAGCATTGATTTTCGACTCAGTATTTAATTCCTTTCGGGGAATTATAGCGTATTATAAGGTACTTAATGGTGAAATAAGGAAGGGGGATAAAGTAAAATTCGTAGCTACAGACAAGGATTACATTGCAGAGGAAGTTGGCACTTTAAAACTAACCCAAAAACGCAAAGATGTAATCAGAACGGGTGATGTAGGGTACATTATATCGGGAATAAAAGAAGCAAGAGAAGTTAAAGTAGGTGATACAATCACCCATAAAGACAAGCCAAGTTTAGAGCCAATCAAAGGATTTGAGGAAGTAAAACCAATGGTATTTGCAGGTATCTATCCAGTTGATACTGATGAATATGAAGAACTTCGTGAAAGTATGCATAAATTGCAGCTAAATGATGCTTCAATCGTTTTCGAACCAGAATCATCTACCGCATTAGGATTCGGCTTTAGATGCGGATTTCTCGGTATGCTTCACATAGAAATTATTCAGGAGCGTCTCGAGCGGGAGTTTGATATGACAGTGATTACCACTGTTCCTAACGTATCTTACAAAGCATTCACCTCCAAAGGATTAGAAATCGATGTACACAACCCATCTGATTTACCTGACCCCAGCAAACTTGACCACGTTGAAGAACCTTACATAAAAGCAAATATCATTACCAAAGCCGAATTTGTCGGGCCTATCATGTCGCTATGCATTCAAAAACGAGGCAGCATTATTAATCAATCGTATCTTACTTCAGACCGGGTAGAATTGATTTTTGAAATGCCGATGGGTGAAATTGTATTTGATTTTTACGATCGATTAAAAACTATTTCAAAAGGTTATGCATCCTTTGACTATCATCAAATTGGTTATAGACAATCTGACCTTATTCGCTTAGATATCCTCCTGAACAGTGAACCGGTAGACGCACTGTCATCCCTGATTCATAGAACGAATTCCTATAATTTCGGGAAAAAAATATGTGAAAAACTGCGCGAACTCATACCGCGACAACAGTTTGAAATTATTATTCAAGCATCTATCGGAGCAAAAATAATTGCCCGGGAAACTGTAAAAGCTTTACGTAAAGATGTAACTGCTAAATGTTATGGAGGTGATATTTCCCGGAAACGCAAACTTCTTGAAAAACAGAAAAAAGGAAAGAAAAGAATGAGACAGGTTGGGAATGTTGAAATACCTCAAACAGCCTTTATGGCAGTTCTCAAATTAGATTAATCTGATTTATTCGGATAAGACAAAATGAAATTTTAGCCGGTAAATAACCCAATATAAACCATGAATAAACTTTTTTAAAAAATGCAGCTACTCGACGGAAAATATGTTTCAGAGAAACTAAAGGAAAGAATCGCAATCGAAGCGGCCGAAATTTTAAAAGAAACTGGCCGAAAACCTCACTTAGTCGCCATACTTGTTGGAAATGATGGTGGTTCAGAAACTTATGTGGCCAGTAAAATAAAAAACTGCGAAAAGGTAGGTTTTAACTCAACCCTATACCGTTTTGAAAGTACCATTACAGAGGAGGAATTACTTCAAAAAATTGATTCGGTGAACAAAGATCCTGAAACGGATGGGATACTTGTTCAACTCCCACTTCCAAAACATATTTCTGCAGATAAAGTCACCGAAAAAATCTCACCTGAAAAAGATGTAGACGGATTTCATCCGGTCAACTTGGGCAGAATGCAACGTAACCTTCCCTCCTTCTTGCCGGCAACTCCATATGGAATTTTACTTATGCTTCAAGAATATGGAATCAGCACAAGTGGAAAACATTGTGTAGTAATTGGCAGAAGTAATATTGTAGGTTCGCCAATGAGCATCTTAATGGCAAGAAATGCTGATCCTGGGAACTGCACTGTAACCATTTGCCACAGTCAAACTCCAAATATTAAAAAATTTAGCTTAGATGCCGATATCTTGATCGTGGCCATTGGTAAGAAAAATTTCATCACCGCTGATATGGTAAAAGAAGGAGCTATTGTTATAGATGTTGGCATGAACCGCGAAGCTTCTTCTGAAACGAAATCCGGTTATAAACTTTTTGGCGATGTCGATTTTGAACATGTTGCACCCAAAAGCTCCTGGATTACACCTGTCCCTGGAGGTGTTGGATTGATGACGATTGTTGGTTTACTTAAAAACACTCTGGCATCAGCAAAAAAGGAGATTTATTAGAACCTACACCAATTATTTTTCATAAAATTCCTAAATTAACGTTGGATCCACACAGGGTCTTGCCGAAGCCTGAATATCTAGCTATATTTTTGAAAAGCAGGGTCTGCAGCTCCCGTCTTATTCCAGTCCCGTGTTCTGCCCTATTTTTTTGTTGGAAATAGAATCATTATCCTAAGATCCAGTAATGCAAAAAAGATAGGGCTGCTATCCGGGTTTGCTTAGCAGGGCCTGTGCTTCTATTACTCGAATGCCCGCGCCGATGAAATACAGTTCTGACTAAAATAAACCTTGCCGAAGGAGGTAGCTTCCGGCTGCTAGTCATTTGAAATAGAACACGATTTCAAGCCGGAACTACCCCGGAGGAAAGGACTAAAGGAAGCGATAACACACAGGTATTGCTTTCAAAAATCAAATCATGCGAGTCCGGAGGATCATGAGATCCATAAAGGGGGTATATTTTAAGCATCCTGATATCGAACTCAGGTTAAGTTAATTATTGTTGATTGAAATCAGGAAGTGTTTATGGGGATAAAAAATATTGGGGTTTCAGATCCTTCGAAATTCAGTAAAAATTCAAATTGGATCAGGTAAAATTCACCAGAACTTCCACCAAGGTTTTGATATTCCTATGTAAAAACCATCTGATCTAAACTCAACCGGATAGGTATCAATGTAATTACCTTGACCCTCAGCACCGCGTCCTGTTTTCAAATCAAATTCATGCCGATGATAGGGACAGATCAATTTTCCGGATGAACACCATCCCTGACTAAGATCAGCCCCTGCGTGCGGACATCTACTATTCACCGCGTAAAATTCATTTCCCGACTTGATTATACAAAGTTTTCGACCCGAAATATGGATTGTTTTTATAAAGTCTTCAGAAGTACGGATACTGACAGGGAGTATATTGATCCAATTCATAGTTAATCTAAAATAGAGAAATTGTGTATCATTTAAATTTACTCAGACTTGATCCCTTAAACTTAAGTATATTTGTAATTAATTTAACAAATGGCACACCAAATTCCGGAAGACGGCACCCTATTACCATTAATGGAAGAATTCTACACCATACAGGGAGAAGGATTTCACTCCGGAAAAGCAGCTTATTTTATTCGCTTAGGAGGTTGTGATGTAGGTTGTCATTGGTGTGATGTAAAAGAAAGCTGGAATGCCGAAATTCATCCCCTTACCTATACCGATCAAATCGTAAAAAATGTCGAGAACTATCCCGGTAAAGCAGTTGTGGTCACAGGAGGAGAACCTTTAATCTATAACTTGGACTACCTTACTTCTGAATTACAAAAAAGGGGGATTAAAACTTTCATAGAAACATCCGGCGCATACCCGCTCTCCGGTACTTGGGATTGGATATGTCTATCTCCTAAAAAATTCAAAGCCCCACGTCCGGACATTGCCCCATTAGCCGGAGAATTAAAAGTAATAGTTTTCAATAAGAGTGATTTTAGTTGGGCAGAAGAATATGCAGCTACTGTATCCGAAGCATGCAAATTATACTTACAACCTGAATGGTCAAAAGCTACAAATGTAATACCATTAATCATCGATTATGTCAAGCAGAATCCAAAGTGGGAAATCTCCTTGCAGACTCACAAGTACCTGAATATCCCTTGAGATTTTGAATAAATTTGACTCTGAATTTTACAAGTTAAAATCCGGGGATGAATTAATTGGACTGAATTATTCGATAGCTAAGTACAGAATATTTTTTACCTTCATAAAAGGAAATTCTATAGATAATGAATAGATTACTGTTACTTTTATGTGTGTTACCAATATTTTGTTTCGGCCAAAAACAAACTTTCTCGCCCATTAAACCCGCCCAAAAATCCTATAATTTGGCTAATCAACATTTAAGTTACCGATTGTACGACAAGGCCATCTCTGAACTAAACCAGGCAGTTAAACTGGACAAGAATTTTACTGCGGCATACCAGCAACTTGGTGATATCTATAGAATGACTAAAAATTACAGCAAAGCTCTGATTAATTACAATCAGGTTCTTGAATTGGATGCTGAATTTCTACCACTCACCCACTTTGGAATTGGAGAATGTGAATTAAATACCGGGAACTATACCAACGCAATTAAATTTTTCAAAAAATATCTCACTTATCCAGGCTTAAGCCCAGAGAGTAAACAAAAAACTGAAAAATACATTGCCGATTGCATTTTTAGTCTTGAAGCCATCAAGCATCCGGTAAGTTTCGAACCTGTAAATATTGGTCCGGGGATTAATTCCAAAGAGGATGAATATCTCCCTGTTATCACAGCAGATGAAAAAATGATCATCTTCACGCGGCAAACAAACAGAAACGAGGATTTTTTTAAAAGTATTAAACGTGATAGCATCTGGCTCCCTGCGGAGTATTTGAGCAAGGACATCAATACCATGAATTTTAATGAAGGTGCACAATGTATTTCGCCGGACGGTAATTATTTGTTTTTCACCGGGTGTAACCGTCCGGATGGCCTGGGCAGATGTGATATTTACATTTCAAAATGGGAAGGAAATGCCTGGAGCAAACCCTATAATATAGGAGCGCCGGTAAACACTCCCGGCTGGGAATCTCAACCATCCGTCAGTGCAGATGGTCGAACTTTGTATTTTGTTAGTACCCGAAAGGGTGGATTTGGAGGATATGACCTTTGGAAGTCTGATCTTCATTCAAACGGAACCTGGGGAATACCGGTAAATCTTGGCCCTGAAATCAATACCCCATATGATGAACAATCACCCTTCATACATCCCGATGATGAAACCCTTTATTTTTCATCAAATGGCTGGCCCGGAATGGGTAATAAAGATCTTTTTATGAGTAGAAAAAATGTAAAGGATGGGATTCAAATCGGTTGGCAGCAAGTACAAAATTTAGGCTATCCAATCAATACTTTTGGTGAGGAAAGTGGATTAAGTATCAGCAGCAATGGGAAATTGGGATTTTTTTCTTCTAATCAAACAGCCGGATATGGAGGTCTGGATATTTACTCTTTCGAATTACCTGAGGCCATTCGCCCGAATTTGGTAACCTATGTTAAGGGCTTAATTTTCGATAAATACACAAAGGAAATTTTAGATGCGAAAGTTGAAATTATTAATCTTATGGACGGAAAAACGATTTTCGACGATCTTTCTAATCCTGAAACAGGTGAGTTTTTAGCAACTTTAACAGTCGGCAAATCTTTCGGATTAAACATCTCAAAAAATGGTTATTTGTTCCATTCTCAAAATTTTACACCGGATTTAAATCTGATTAACAAACCATTTATTTTAGAGATTCCATTAAAAAAAATTGAGATTGGGGGTTTGGTAATAATGAACAATATCTTCTTTGAAAGTGGCAAATTCAATCTCTTACCTGAATCGAAGATCGAATTACAACAACTAATCAGATTCATGAATGAAAATCCATCTGTATCTATTGAAATTGGCGGTCATACTGATGATATTGGGAATGAAAAATCAAATCTGGAGCTATCAAATGAACGGGCAAGAATAGTTTATAACTACTTACTGAGTAAGCACATCCCGGCAAGTAAGATCAGTTATAAAGGTTATGGAGAAAGTATTCCACTAATCGATAATTCTACGGAGGAAAACAGAAAAAATAACAGGAGAACAGAATTTAAAATCACAACTAAATAATCATGGAACAAAATTTCAAAAATCACAAGCAATATGTAATCGGTTTTCACCGTGTACTTGCCATCTTTTTAATTACCGGACTCATTGGATCTATCGTAAACCT
>VGGW01000154.1 GCA_016868395.1 Bacteroidota bacterium
CCTAATAGGCCAAATTGTGCCATTACTTCAGGTTTGCAATCAGCGTTTGCACCAACATCAAGCATGATTCCAAAACCAGACTTTAATTTAGGGACATTGGTCGCAACAGCGGGACGAATAACTCCCGGCACAGGCTTCACGCTGAAAATGGCGCCTACCAACATTGCTCCGGTATTTCCGGCAGAGGAAAAGGAATCAATTGCGCCTTCTTTTAAATATTGGAATCCAAGGCTGATACTCGAGTTGGGCTTTTGAAGGACAGATTTTGTTCCATGTTCTCCCATCCCGATCACTTCAGTGGTATGAACAAAATCAAATACTTCGGGATTGATACCAGCCTCTTTAATAATAGGCAAAGCTAGGTTTTTGTCTCCGAAAAGAACAATTTTTTGGTCTGCCGATAAGACTTTTTGAGCTTCTATTGCACCCAAAACCGTCGCTTTGGGAGCAAAATCTCCACCCATTATATCTAAGCCAATCTTCATTTCAGAAGGGTACCTTAGGCAACAGTGGTGTTCTCAATTACCATTTTACCATTATAATACAAATTACCATCAACGGTATATGCACGGTGAGGTAAATGTACTGCACCAGTAGTTTGACAGGTAGTTAAACCCGGAGCAACTGCTTTATAGTGAGTTCTTCTTTTATCTCTTCTTGATTTGGAGATTTTCCTTTTTGGATGTGCCATTTTTTTCTATGTATTAGATTACTACTTTTTTATTTTCTTTAATGCCTCCCACCGTGGGTCCGCATTATCTTGTTCTTCTATTTCTTTTGGGCTAGGAGCCAATTGCTCGAGCTTTCTAATCATTTCGAGATCGCACCACTTGGTATTCCCTTCATTGCCGCATCGACTGATATATGGTACCGCCAGGGTGATAAATTCATAGATCAATGTCGCGACATTAATTTCAGTTTCGCTTCTTTTTAGAACAATGATTTCTTCAGTATCATCCTCAATATCATCGTTGCCATTTAATTTTATAATTTGACGCTCCTTGATTTCAACAGAATAAGGATAATCGGCAAGACAAACATCGCATGCAAGATTGATTGAACCTGTAATATGAAATTGCAAAAGCATCATTGTCTCCTGCTTCTCCAGTTCAATCTCAACTTTTAGCTCGCCTTTCTTAACGAGTGAATATTCAAATTCATTAAAAAAAGCATCATTTACTTCGAATTCAAATTCATGAACCCCAAGTTTTAATCCGGTGAACGGAATGCGATATTGCTGTAAAGATTTCAAAGCACGCAAATTAAGCCTGCAAATCTAAGAAAATTTATTTAGTTGTAGCAGTTTTTTAAAAATGAGGGGAACAGGATGCCCTTTGATCCATTTAGGCGAGTTAATCCCTGTCCTTTGAAAATTTGCTCAGCTTTAATGGATTTGAACTCAGCTCGGTACTTTCTTTTCTACACTTGGCAATCTTAATTGCTGCGAACAAAGCCTCCCTGAATGAACTTGCTGATGCTTGATTTTTTCCGGCAATATCATAAGCAGTGCCATGGTCAGGAGAAGTTCTGACAACAGGTAGCCCTGCAGTAAAATTCACGCCATTATGAAAGGAAATTTGTTTAAAAGGTATTAAACCCTGGTCATGATACATGGCCAGAACTGCATCAAATTGAGTGTAGGTTTGTGCCGCAAAGAATCCATCTGCTGCATATGGCCCAAAAGCTAAGATTCCCTGAGCATTTGCATCCATGATTGCCGGACTAATCACGTCCAGTTCTTCCTTACCAATTAAACCTTCATCTCCAGCATGCGGATTCAATCCTAAGATTGCAATTTTTGGTTTTTGAATCCAGAAATCATTCTTGAGGCTTTGATTTATGATAGCCAGTTTTGATAGAATCTTTTCCTTACTGATTTTATCAGCTACCTCATTCACAGGAATGTGACCGGTTACTACTCCAACCCTTATATCTTCACTAATCAAAAACATTAATGAGTCTGAGACATTTGTCTTTGCCTGAATATATTCGGTATGACCCGCAAAATGGAAATCATCACTTTGGATATTGTGTTTATTGATAGGAGCCGTCACCAATGCATCTATTTTCCCGGAAATTAAATCATCCAACGCTCTCTCAAGTGAAATTAATGCATATTTTCCTCCTGCAGGAGTACTCGAACCAAGTTCAAGGTGAACGTCTTCATTCCAACAGTTGATGATATTGGCCTGATTATGATGCGCTTCTTCGGAAGTATTTACCACATTAAAATGGAATTCGGTAGAATCAATTGTTTTACGATGGAAAGACATGACTTTGGTATGCCCGAAAACAATAGGAGTACAATAGTCCATGATTCTGCTATCCATGAGTGTTTTAATGATCACCTCAGGACCAATGCCGTTTGCATCACCGATTGAAATTCCAATTTTTATTTTATCACTCATTCCTGCTTACCCGTTTATTAAAATAATTGATGCAAAATAAAGACTTTAATCGCAAACTCCAATTAGGTTATGAGTTATTAATTGAGAGAATGAGCAAATGAGCAAATTAGATTCATTTGCTCATTCCTCTAAACTCTTTTTTCCTAAATTTGCACCAAAATATAGCTGATATGAGTTTAGTAAGGGCAAAGAAACATCTGGGACAACATTTCCTTACCGACAAGAATATAGCTGAAAAGATTGTAAATAGTCTCCGAAACTATTCAGAATATAAGCAAGTTTTGGAAGTGGGCCCTGGGATGGGCATTCTTTCAGATTTTTTGTTGAACAAACAGGATTTAGAAACTTATTTGATCGATATTGACACTGAATCCTATGAATTCTTAAAAAGGAAATACCCTGATTTAGGTAAAAAGCTAATAAACGGAGATTTTCTTGAACTTGACTTTAAAGCTGTATTGCCTGGGAAATTCGGTATTATCGGAAATTTTCCTTATAATATTTCATCACAAATATTATTTAAAGTGCTCGATAACCGAGATCAGGTAGTTGAACTTGTGGGAATGTTCCAAAAGGAAGTGGCTCAGCGTTGCGTAGAAAAGCCCGGGAGTAAAGAATATGGGATTTTAAGTGTTTTCCTTCAGGCATTTTATGATGTTGAGTACCTTTTTTCTGTTAAGCCAGGGGTTTTCAACCCGCCGCCTAAAGTTACATCCGCGGTTATACGCTTAACCCGAAATGATGTTCAAAAGCTGGATTGCGATGAAAAATTGTTCTGGCAAGTTGTAAAATCAGGCTTTAACCAACGTCGTAAAACTTTGCGCAATGCCTTATCGTCGCTTTTAAATAAGGAGAACAATGTAGTTGATCCCATGCTTGATCTTCGGGCGGAACGGCTCAGTGTAAAGGATTTTGTGGAAATGACGAATCTGATTAGTAAATCGAGAAGAAGTGTAGAATGAATAAGAAAATCTTGATTGCCGACCATTTACACCCTTCATTTAAAACTGAAGTGGAAAAACTTGGCTATTTCTGTGATGATCTGCCATTAATCAGCAGAGCCGAAACCCTGAAAATTTTAAATAACTATTTGGGAATTGTAATACGTACCAAGTTTCAGATTGATCGGGAAGTGATTGATGCGGGCTCTAATCTCAAATTTATTGCCAGAGCCGGTGCTGGTATGGATAACGTAGATGAGGCTTATGCCAATTCAAAAGGAATTATTTGCTTTAATGCTCCGGAGGGGAATCGGGATGCCGTGGCAGAGCATGTGATTGCCATGTTACTTTCTCTATTGAATAATCTTAAAAAAGCCGATATCGAAGTAAGGAATGGGGTTTGGGACAGAGAAGGAAACAGAGGATGGGAACTAAAAGGTAAGACTCTCGCTATTATAGGATATGGGAATACCGGCAAGGCCCTTGCTAAAAAGCTATTGGGTTTTGAGGTCAAAGTAATAGCATATGATAAGTATAAGGCTGGATTCTCAGATCAATTTGCCGAGGAGGTCAGTATGGAGCAGGTAGTTAAACAGGCAGATATCTTGAGCTTTCATATCCCACTGACAATCGAAACCAAACGGCTTTTCAATGATGAATATCTTTTTCATTTCAAAAAGCCAATCATTGTATTGAATGCCGCCAGAGGTGAAGTGATTGATACCAGGACGGTGTTAAATGGAATTCGCACCGGCAAGATTAGCGCTGCAGGTTTAGATGTACTGGAGGTTGAAAAATTTCCGCAGTTAGCAGAGCAGCAATGGTTTGACGAACTGAAGGCTTGCCCGAATTTAATTTTAAGTCCGCACGTGGCAGGCTGGACTCATGAATCCTACCGCAAAATTTCTGAAGTTCTTGCTGAAAAATTAAAACAGCTTACGTTTTTTCCTTAATTATGAATTGCTTTTGGATAAGATTTATTCTTCTTACCCGAATTCATCATCGAAATTTGGAAATCTGAAATCAAAAATATTATCTTCGTATTGACACGAACAAGACTATATTGGCTTTTGGCCGACATAGTCTTGTTTGTTTTTGAGAGTTTATCATAAAATGTGTGAGATATGACGGAAGTAACTTATTATACCCGGGAAGGATTAGAAAAACTTAAAGAAGAGCTTCATTTGTTAAAAACTGAAGGTCGTTCACAAATTTCAAAAGCGATTGCAGAGGCAAGAGACAAGGGTGATTTATCTGAAAATGCAGAATATGATGCTGCAAAAGAGGCTCAGGGACATCATGAATCTAAAATTTCAAAGCTGACTAATTTATTAGCTAATGCACGCTTAATCGACGAAACGAAACTTGACTCTTCTAAAGTATTGGCCTTGTCAATTGTCAAGATTAAGAACACTACAAATGGAGCAACAATGACCTACCAGTTAGTATCCGAGTCTGAAGCTGATCTTAAAACCGGCAAGATATCAGTGAAGTCCCCAATAGCCCAGGGATTATTAGGAAAATCAGTGGGAGATAAGGCCGAGATTGCTGTTCCTGCCGGTAAAATTGAGTTTGAAATCATCGAAATAAGCAGGTAGTAAATTCCAATCCGAATTTAAATCATAACCTATGGGATCAATCTTCTCCAAAATAGTAGCTGGTGATATTCCTTCCTACAAGGTCGCTGAAACAGTAGAGTTTTTAGCCTTTTTGGATATAAATCCGCTTACTGAAGGGCATGTATTAGTAATTCCTAAAATGGAGATTGATTATTTATTTGATCTCGACAATGAAACATATGTAGGATTAATGATGTTTGCTCAGATTGTCGCTGAGGGTTTAAAGAAAGCAATTCCCTGCCGCAGGATTGGCGTCTCTGTGATTGGCCTGGAGGTCCCTCATGCACACATACACCTGATCCCAATTAATGGCATGAATGACATGAATTTTAGTCGGTCTAAGTTGCATTTCTCGGAAGAGGAACTGGAAGCCACAGCCGAAAAAATTAGAGAACAGTTATAATTCAATCTATTTAAGCCGTTTCGGGTTATCCTTGGCAAAAGCGTCCCAACCTGAATAGTTCTTTTTATTCCCTGTACTACTCATTTTCTGGAATGAATGACAAACCGCCACCGCCAAACCATCGGTCGCATCAAGGAATTCGGGAGTTTCATTGAAATTTAAAAGGTTCTTGAGCATGGCTGCAACTTGCTCCTTGGAAGAATTGCCATTACCCGTGATTGACTGTTTGATTTTTCTTGGAGTATATTCGAATATTGGAAGGCTGCGTGACAATGCTGCCGCCATTGCGACACCTTGAGCACGACCTAGTTTAAGCATCACCTGAATGTTTTTCCCATAAAACGGAGCCTCTATTGCAAGACAATCAGGTTTGTATTGATCAATCAATAAAATGGTTTTTTCAAAAATATGTTTGAGTTTTAATGGATGATCGTCATGATGTTGGAGCTTGACTATACCTAAACATACTAAATCAACCGAATTTTTCACTTCCTTAATGATACCATACCCCATAATACTGGTTCCGGGATCAATTCCAAGGATTATTCGTTCAGTTGATTTTTCTTTTAGCATATTTGACAATAATAAGAAATTACCTGATCTATCATGTTTTTAATATAATACAATTTCAAAATATAAATTCAATACAGCTTTTGCTTAACATTGTATAAATTAAAATAGTTTGAACAGCCGTCTAAAGAAGATTCTGAGCATTGGTATCAAGGTTGCCATTTTAGGCATGGCATCCTGGTACATATATAGCAGACTTAACAATAATAGCGCTATCAGCGACTTTACTAAACTCATTAATGAGCTCAATCCGGTAAATGTGTTCTTAGTGATAGCTGTCTTGTTGTTACTAATGCTTTTGAACTGGTTTTTGGAGGCCCTAAAATGGAAGTTTCTTACTCAAAAAGTTGAAAAAATAAGTACGTGGAAGGCAGTTGAATCTGTATTTTGCGGGTTAACGTGGGCGGTTTTTACACCAAACCGAGTCGGAGAATTTGGTGGAAGAGTTTTTTTTCTGTCGCCGAACAAGAGAATTAAGGGGGCCTTAGCAATGACAGTGGGTGCCTTGGGGCAATTAGTGCTCACAAATGTGTTGGGATCAATGGCGCTCAGCTGGTTTATATCCAGTTTTATGGGTCTCAATCCCCTAATAAATTTAAGTATAACCACATTAGCTCTTATTTTCAGCGGATTTTTTCTGCTGTTCTATTTCAATATGCATTGGTTAAATGGTCTCTTAACTAGAATTGTTTTTTTGAAGCCTTACGGCCGTTTTTTCATAATTTTCTCCAAATTTAACGGGTCAGAACTCATTAAGATTTTAGCGTTATGTTTTTCGCGTATCCTTACCTTTAGCACGCAATATTTTATAATTATTCGTTTTTTGATTCCTGAAATAGATTTTCTTGATATGGTTATGATCATATTCATCTTTTACTTTGTTCAATCTTCGATGCCCTCCCTTGATCTTTTTGATGTGGGGTTGAGAACTACAACTGCGTCTTTCTTTTTTTCTTTTATAACTGATCAGGAGATTGCCGTGATGGCGGCAGTTGCAAGTAT
>VGGW01000155.1 GCA_016868395.1 Bacteroidota bacterium
GGTGGTAACAGCGCCATCGTTTGGTAACTCGGCGAAGGTGCAAGGTCATTGTCTGCAACCGGAAAAGGAACAATTTGCAACATGGGTGCCGAAATTGGAGCTACCACTTCAATATTTGGATACGATGACAAAATCGCTACTTATTTGAAGGGTACCGAAAGAGAAGAAATTGCAAAACTGGCAGACCGGGTTAAAGAGCATTTAACCGGCGACGACGAGGTTTATGCGAACCCTGAAAAATATTTCGATCAACTCATTGAAATTGATCTCTCCGCGCTAGAACCTCATGTAAACGGACCTTTCACTCCGGACATGGCCTGGCCAATTTCTAAATTTGCTGCTGCAGTGAAAGAACATGGATGGCCGCAGACCTTAGAGGTTGGTTTGATCGGTTCCTGTACCAATTCCTCGTATGAAGACATTTCCAGAGCAGCATCTCTTGCTCAGCAGGCGGTGGACAAAAAACTAGTAGCCAAGGCAGAATTCACCATTACACCCGGTTCAGAATTGGTGCGTTTTACGGTGGAGCGCGATGGTTATCTCGATACTTTTGAAAAAATTGGTGGAGTTGTTTTGGCTAATGCTTGCGGGCCCTGCATCGGGCAATGGGCAAGACATAGTGATGACTCCAATCGCAAAAATTCCATCATTACTTCTTTCAACAGAAACTTTAAGTCGCGTAATGACGGTAATCCGAATACGCATGCCTTTGTAGCCTCTCCTGAGATCGTTACTGCCTTAACCGTTGCAGGTGATTTGACTTTCAATCCACTGACCGACACCCTTACCAACTCAAATGGTGTTCAGGTTAGGCTTGATGAGCCTCAAGGTCTTGAAATGCCATCAAAGGGCTTTGCTGTTGAGGATGCCGGCTACCAGGCTCCGGCAGAGGATGGATCTAAGGTAAGCGTAATTGTAGATCCTAATTCTGCTCGCCTTCAATTGCTTGATCCTTTTAAAGCATGGGAGGGAACCGATATTAAAGGTTTAAAACTACTGATCAAGGCCAAGGGGAAATGTACCACAGACCACATCTCTATGGCCGGACCATGGTTGAAGTTCAGAGGCCATCTGGATAATATCTCCAACAATATGCTTATCGGAGCAACGAACTTCTTCAACGATAAAGCTGATACTGTTAAGAATCAGCTGAGCGGAGAGTATGGAGCAGTACCGGCTACTGCACGTACCTACAAAGCAGCAGGAATTGGAAGTATCGTAGTGGGTGATGAAAATTATGGGGAAGGATCTTCCAGAGAACATGCAGCCATGGAACCAAGACATTTGGGTGTTCGTGCGATTCTTGTCAAATCTTTTGCGCGTATTCATGAAACCAACCTCAAAAAGCAGGGAATGCTTGCTTTAACATTTGCGGATAACAACGATTATGATAAAATTCGTGAGGATGATACCATCGATATTACCGGCCTGAATGATTTTGCTCCGGGTAAACCCTTGAATATCGTACTTCACCATGTTGATGGCACATCAGATACATTTCAAGTGAATCATACCTATAACCAACAACAAATTGATTGGTTCAAGGCCGGTGGTGCACTGAATATCATCAGGATGAACCAAAAAGGTTAAAGATGAAAGCCAAGAGCTGAAAGTTTATTTTTTAATTAAAACCCGATTGCAAAGCTGAACGTATAAGGAAAATAGTCAACAGCTATTTTTCTTATACGATTGGCTTTTTGCTTATTTATCACTCAAAAAGCTGTGCGAATATTCTGTCATGTTTGATCAATCAAAAGTAATTCTTCTTACCGGGGCTTCCAGCGGAATTGGGCTCGAAACTGCAATTCAGCTCGTTGAGCGGGGCCATCGTGTTTATGCCACCATGCGCAACCTGGATAAACGTACCGCTCTTGACCAGGAAGCTGATCGTCGAAATGTTAAACTTCGGGTTCTACAGCTGGATGTTAAGGATCAAAAAAGCATTGAGCAGTGTATTAAAACCATTATAGCCTCAGAAAATAGGATAGATGTGCTGATCAATAATGCCGGTTCCGGATTCATAAAGCCAATGGAACAAGCCACTATGGAGGAGATACAGCAGGTGATGGACGTAAACTTTTACGGTCCGATTCGTTGTTGTAAAGCGGTGATGCCCTACATGCGAAAGCAAAAAAGCGGACATATCATCAACATTTCTTCCGTTGGCGGAATCGTTGGCTCGCCGGTCAACGAAATTTATTGCGCAGCAAAATTTGCACTTGAAGGCTTAAGTGAAAGCCTGGCAACTTACCTGGAACCCTATTTTGGAATCAACATTTCTCTTATCGAGCCGGGAGGAACCATCACTGAATTCGGGAATAGCCTGACCAGATATTTCGAATCAACAGGTGGGATTCTGGATGATGATTACAAACCATTAATGGAAACCTATATGGGATACCGAGCCACTTTTACCGAGGAGTTTAAGGAAAGAGCTTTCCAAAAGCCATCGGACATCGCTGCAGTTATCATTAAATGTATCCATGATCCGAATCCTAAGGTTCGGTACCTTACTTCTGAGGGCAGCCTGGCCTTCACCAAATTAAAAACCAGTTTGGATCCTGATGGAGAGCTGATGAAGGCTCAGGTGAGAAAGGGGATCTTGGACAAGTAATTTACCCCTGTGGTCGGTGTTGTCACTGTACCCCTGTGGTCGGTGTTGTCACTGTACCCCTGTGGTCGGTGTTATCACCGTAGCCTTGTGGTCGGTGTTTTCACCGTAGCCCTGTGGTCGGTGTTGTCACCGTAGCCCTGAGGTCGGTGTTATCACCGTACCCCTGTGGTCGGTGTTGTCACCGTACCACCATCCTGAACTCGACCTCATTTTTAAAAACCGTCAAGCTGCCGGTAGGCGGGGAGAGATGGTAGGGTAGTTTCTAAGTTACATATTTGACAGAGATAGCCATGATACTGCGTCAATCTCAAGCCATGTTTCCATCAGAGCAATAAAAAAGCTAATTTATGTGGTAAAATCTTAATATTTTAGATGGTTAAATATCGAACTTAGGTTGGTTAAGACCTTTCTGCCTCCACCCGGCATAACAAAGACACCTAAAAAATGAAAATTACACTTTTGACCATCGGCAAAACAGAAGAAAAGTATCTGAGGGAAGGAATTGATATCTATCTCAACCGGCTGAAACATTACATCACCTTCAGGGTTCTTGAAATTCCGGAATTAAAAAACACAAAAAGTTTGTCGCAGGAACAACAAAAAGATCGAGAAGCAGAACTGATTCTCAAGCATATCCAAAGTACCGACTATCTGGTTTTATTGGATGAAAACGGGAAAGAGTTTACTTCCAGGGGCTTTTCCGTATATTTAAGTAAAAAGATGATCAGTGGTTTGCAGCATCTGGTGTTTATTGTCGGCGGTCCCTACGGATTTAGTGCTGAAATATATGAGCGAAGTAATGAAAGCCTATCCCTTTCAAAAATGACTCTATCCCATCAAATGATCCGTATCTTTTTTGCTGAACAGCTTTATCGTGCTTTGACCATATTGAAAGGTGAGCCATACCACCATGATTAATAGCTTGAATGATGATCAATTACAAAAGAAACTACACATTTCGCTCGGGAAAAAGCTCCAAAGAAAACAAGGTTTTTTGGATTGCCCTTTTAATTGGACTTGCCATAGCCTACGTGATTTTCAAGTACTTTTAAAACTAATTCAAAAGCGACAGAAAGCGGGTTTAGGGCCTTTAAACTCGGCATGATACCCATTCCCGCCATGCTTACTTGGATTTTTGTGATAAGCGGGTTGCGCTTTTTCCTGCAGCCTTGGTAGCCTTTGGTTTTTCCTTCACAGGTTCAGGCTTTTTTACCACCGGATTCTCTGCCGGGATTACCGGAGAACCATCCGCTACTGGCTCAGGAGCCACTTCGGTGAATAATGGAAGATCCTTGATAATGCCGAACCAGGTAATTATTTTCTTGATATCAGAAGCATAAACACGTTCATGATCGTAATCAGGAGCCACATCCGAAAAAAAAGTGCGCAGGGAGTTGCCATCTGCGGCTTTTGCATCCGGCACTTGTTTGCTGTCTTTCATTTTCAGGAAAATATCGCTCAGTTTCAAATCAGCGGTCTCTCCAAAAATGGTAATATCTTCCAAAGAGGCCATTTTTGCTGTGCTGATATTGACTACGATCTTGTTCCTTTGATCGTCCAGTGTTTCGAGAATAAATCCGGATTTATTCTGACCAATTAATTTAAATAATCCGGGTTTACCGGACACCGATACTAAACCTCGTAAATTCATATTTTTTAGATATGAGATGTGAGCTGTAAGACCTATGGAAACGCGTATCGGTCGTCTCCAAGTCTTAAAACGCAAATCTACTCCTCAACAATTTCTATTCCTAAAATCCTATCTCCCTGGCGGATGTCGTCTATCACGTCAACATTTTCAATTACCTTTCCAAAACAGGTATGATTTCGATCCAGGTGAGCCGTATTTGTACGGCTATGGCAAATAAAGAATTGTGAGCCTCCGGTATTTCTACCGGCATGTGCCATCGAAAGAACTCCCCGGTCATGGTACTGATTTTCACCATCTAATTCACAATCAATACGATATCCCGGTCCACCGGCACCGGTTCCGGTCGGATCACCCCCTTGAATAACAAAATCATTGATCACTCGATGAAATGTCACCCCATCATAAAAACCTTGCTTGGCCAATTTTAGGAAATTTGCAACGGTATTTGGTGCATCTTTATCATAAAATTGTACGGTCATATCACCTTTCTCAGTTTTAATTATTGCTTTGCTCATGTTGTTTTATAAAATTGGTTGACAAAGTTAATTATTTCGGGCAATTGATGAAATTCTTCGTATATCTTCTTCTTTTTATACCTTTAAATAGGTTTTTATACCCTCAATATCATGTTAAAAGTCCGACTCACCCTTCTATCCTTACTTTTGGCAACTATGTGCCGCGCTGCATCTATACTGATTCCAATGGACGAGGAGCAGAAAAATCACCTGAAAGCCTATGGCATTACTTATTGGGCATTAAAAAATGGACTTGAAACCGATTGGCTTTTGAACTACCGGGGGGGTAGCTTCCTGATGAAATATACCCAAGTCATGGAATCAGAATGTAAAATCAGGGGGGTTTCTTATGAAGTAATTGCCGATGGAAAGGTCAACGTCATTTTAAACGAGGTTACCGACCCTTCCGTGAATATGGAAATGGTAAAACTTGAGAAAGCACCTAAAGTCGCTGTTTATTCTCCGAAAAATAAACTTCCTTGGGACGATGCCGTGACCATGGTACTCAGCTATGCGGAAATTCCATACGATATTTTATACGATGATGAGGTTCTAAAAGGGGAGCTTCCAAAATACGATTGGTTGCATCTGCATCATGAGGATTTTACAGGGCAATATAACCGGTTTTGGAGCGCCTTCAGAAATGCTTCCTGGTATATTGAAGACGTCAAAATACAGGAAGGCACTGCCCGGAAAAATGGTTTTAAAAAAGTATCGGAAATGAAACTGGAAGTAGCCAGAAACATTCGAAATTTTTGTTCCGGCGGAGGCTTTATGTTCGCGATGTGCTCTGGTCCCGAGACCATAGATATTGCACTCGCTGCCGATGGTACTGATATTGTTGAGCGTGTTTTTGATGGGGATAGTGCAGATCCTAATGCACAGTCAAAGCTCGACTTTGATCAAACTTTTGCTTTCCATAATTTTAAACTGGATATGAATCCGGCAATCAATGAATTCTCCAATATTGATGCCACCCCAATCCGGTCTCAATCACTGAATAGAACCAACGACTTTTTTACTTTATTTGATTTTTCGGCTAAATGGGATATCGTTCCGGCCATGCTGACCCAAAATCACGATAAGGTGGTCAAAGGATTCATGGGTCAAACCACAGCATTCAGAAAGAGTGTCATCAAACCAAATGTTCTGGTCATGGGTGAAACAAAAGCCAGCGATGAAGCACGTTACATTCATGGAGAATTTGGAAAGGGTCAGTGGACTTTCTATGGTGGACATGATCCTGAAGATTATCAGCATATGGTAGGAGATCCACCTACCGACTTGAATCTTCATCCAAACTCTCCAGGTTATCGGCTGATTTTGAACAATGTATTATTCCCTGCCGCGAAGAAGAAGAAACAGAAAACCTGATTGGTGGAGGCTGGCTTGTAAACTTATTTTTTACCGTAAGGGACGCGATGCCGAACAATGGAATCAAGACTTAATTCATAAAATTATATAGACCAGGTTTCGGTCAGTTTTGGGAATTATTTTCAAGAATAATACTAAATGCTGTACCCCCAAAACCGGCAGCATTGATTAAGATTTTCTTCAATGGTTTCTGTTGCTTTTGCTGAGTAAGGTAGGGTACCTGAATAAACTGATTATGTTTCAGCATTAAAAGAGCCATTTCTAGACTCAAAGCTCCGGAGGCGCCGAAAGTATGTCCGATTTTCCATTTGTTTCCGGTTAAAAGTGGTTTATCCCGACCAAAGATCGCTTCAATGGCTATCATTTCCGCGTCGTCGCCCAGGAGAGTGCCCGGTGAATGCATAATCACCGCATCAACAGTTCCGGGTTCATGACCTTGAATAGCCATTAGCATTGATTTTTGAAGGCAATTTGCATTTGCTGATAAAGAGGCGCCATGACTGATGATTTCTGTTCCCATACCTATGCCGGTAATAAATCCAAGTGGGTTCTCGGAATGAAGTTCCAGGCAAAAACAGGCAGCACCTTCCCCCAGTATCAGGGTGTTTTGCTCTTTATTAAGATCCATGCTCCTGCAGGGATAATCCTGATCCGATGCAGAATATATTTTGAGTGCCTTCATCTGGGCAACAGTAAAAGGCGTTAAAGGTGCTTC
>VGGW01000156.1 GCA_016868395.1 Bacteroidota bacterium
AAGGTTTACCTCCAGGTCCGATCACCATGCCCAGTATTCATGCCATTGATGCTGTTTTAGATTATGATAAGCATGACTACATCTATATGTGTGCGAAAGAGGATTTCTCGGGATATCACAATTATGCCTCTAATTTAAAGGATCACCAAGAAAATGCAAGGAAGTTTCAGCAGGCCCTCGATGAGCGTAATATAAAAAAATAATGTTTAGCCATACCACAAAAATTCGGGTAAGATATGCTGATACAGACCAGATGGGTTTCATGTATTATGGCAATTATGCAACATTTTATGAAGTTGGCCGGGTAGAAATGCTGCGAAGCTTGGGTCTGACTTACAAATCAATGGAAGAATCGGGATTTATCATGCCTGTTACTGATTTGAAATGTAAGTTTATATTACCTGCTTTATATGATGAGGAGATTACAGTGAAGGTTTTTATAGATAAAATGCCTACTCTAAGAATCCATTTCAGGTATGAACTATTTAATGAAAAAGATGAATTGATTAACATGGGTGAAACTACACTTGTTTTTATCGATCAGAAAAAAAAGAAGGCATGTTTACCTTCAAAGGAATTCCTTGAGAAACTTAGTGTATATTTTGATTAAGTTTATTGAATGATCTGGCTTCATCATATACTGCTTAAATTTAAACCCTACTTTTTATTAGTTGAGCGTACTAAAACAGTCATTTTGCCTGGATTTAGTCCTTTACCCCTCTATACCGTCGCCTCATTTTTCTTCCAAGAAATTGGAAAAGATGAGCTGATTAACAAAGCATCCTCTCTTGCTTATAGTTTTATGCTTGCCTTATTTCCTGCCATAATATTTCTTTTTACCCTAATTCCTTATGTTCCAATCGATAATTTTCAGGAACAACTGATGAGTTTAATCGCACTTATTCTTCCTGCTGAGGCCTATGCTGCTGTTAAAATTACCTTGGTTGACATTGTAAAAAATCAAAATTCAAAACTACTCTCCTTTGGTTTTGTTTTTGCCTTGGTATTTTCTACCAATGGGGTTCATAATTTGATGGAGGCCTTCAATAAATCCTCCTTAATTATTGAAACAAGGTCCTGGATAAAACAGAGACTTGTTGCACTTTATTTAACTTTGCTGATATTATTTGCATTAATTTTCGCCTTAGGGGTTATGACTATTGGTGAATATGTATTAAGTATCCTTAAGTCTGAACTGGGTTTTAAAGATTCATTTTGGATTTACGTCCTAAATATAGCGAGATGGTCAATTATCGTGATGCTGTATTTTGTCACCATCGGATTGTTATATCGTTATGGACCTGCACATTCAAAAAAGTGGAAATTTTTTAGTACCGGATCATGGATGTCAACTGTTCTTGCGATATTAACTTTTTGGGGCTTCTCTTTTTATATTAATAATTTTGGCAATTACAATAAACTCTATGGTTCCATTGGTACTATCATTGTTTTGATGATCTGGTTATATCTTAATTCTTTGATCATATTGATAGGCTTTGAATTGAATGCGAGTATCGATCTTTCAAAGCGTAGTATTAAAATCGTAAAACCTATTTACAATCGATTTAAGACCCCAATGTCAACAGAAAATCCTGAAAATATAATAGATTAATCCCTGTTTTTTCTAGCTCAGTAGATCACTTGTTGTTCGTAATCTATATTAATTCAAAAAAGGTTTTTTTTGTTTGCAGATTAAACATGGTTTTGTACTTTTGCGCCGGAGAGTTGGCAGAGTGGTCGATTGCGGCAGTCTTGAAAACTGTTGACCTGTTACAGGGTCCTGGGGTTCGAATCCCTAACTCTCCGCCAGCCAAAATGCTGTCCGCCAAAAGTGGACGGCATTTTTTGTTTTGGAGCTTACGGAATGCGTTCCGGAGAGTGCAAAAACAAATTATGTGGTGCGATATTGCTGGTATTTTGGCTAAAGAAATTATTCAGATGAAGTTAATTATTGCTAGAAGCAGTCATATTCCACTCATAAACCCTTTTGATAGAAGGCATCTTCTTCAACTGCTCTACTCCTGCTTTTGTCATACCCGTTTCATTCAAATTAACTGCTTCAAGATGCTTTAAGGTAGAAATATATGGAATACTTTTATCAGTAATTGGATTTTTTTCAAGCCTAAGCTTTTCCAGATTGACCATGAATGGTAAAAAATCAAGGTCCCGGTCGTTTAATTTATTTGATGATAAATTCAACCAGACCACATTCTTTGAAATAGCTTTTAGTCCGGGTATAAGTAGTTCAATTCGATCACTTTCCATTTCAGTCAGAGTAATATCCAGCATTAGCGGTTGATGCTGCATTACTCTGATGTTCAAACCCAGGTTTCTAAGACTATCCAGCAGTTTTAGATTCGAAAAAACCGGAATGTCGGGATTTGAAACCGGGTATTCCGGGTTTTGAGGGTCAGAAGAGGAACCAGCCTCGCCTATTTTCAAATAGGAGGCAATAATAGGAGTAATACTTTGGGTATTTTTCAATTCTGTCATCTTTTTACCATTAACAGCCTGAGCTTTTTCGATCCACCATTTAATAATTTCCACTTCTGAGTCGGTTAATGGGGTCTTCCCGTCCGTAGGCATATATTTTTCATGTTCTGGATCTAGCGTAATTCGTTTGTACAATTCACTTTCTTTCAATGAACCCGGTACGACTGCTGCACCATTTTTACCCCCTATTTTTAAGTCTTCCAAGGTTTTCATTGAAAGTTCGCCCTTCTTTTTACCATCCCGATGGCATTGTGAACATCGTTGAATTAATACCGGGTGGACAACATCCTCAAAAATTAATGCTTGCTCCACATTTAATTGCTTTATTCTTTCTTTCTGAAGCAGAAGCTCTAAGGAAAGATATTCTGTTCCATGAGTGAGCTTTCCACCCTGATGTCCGGTATAACTCATCAGTAAAATGACCAGAACACAAAGTCCGGTAAAAACAGACCGTTTAACTTTAAAATAACCATTTAGCTTACCGGAACTGATCAGAAATAATATTCCCGAACTCAGGGCCAATGCTATACCCGAAATTTTATGATTAACTAATTCCTCTTGCTCATAGTCATCACTTAATGATAATATATAGCCCAAAATACAGGCAAATACCGCAGAAATTAGCCCTAAAAATAAGGTGAAACTTACCGATAACTTAAGATGCTCCAAATTCTTTTGGTAGGAAAATAATTCAAAAAGAGTTGCCAATAAAAGAAAGCCAATAGGCAAATGCACGATTATCGGATGAAGCCGACCTGAAAAAAGAGCTAGGTCTAACAGCAGCATTATACTCTGGTTAATTTTATTGGAGCCGTATTATTGGCATTCCACTGGCAGACATAAACATTTTTATCCTCGTCTACAAATACATCGTGACAACACTGAAACCATTGGCCTGGTCCTTGCATTGTAGGCTGAAGGATATTGTTATTATATACGGGTGCATTCCCACCGGGATTGGAAATGACTTTATTAGAAGCGTTTAAAATAGTAACAAAACCACTACTACCTCCTATCATTTTACCGTATGCATCATTTGACCAACAAACTCCGGCATATAAATTTTCGTCATCCATTACAGGACGGCAAACATGCATTCCTGGTAAATCAATGCGATGTATGAATTTACCATCGAGCGTGAATACCTTAAAACAATTTTCCTCCCTGGATGTACAAATTAAAGTTGGCCTATTTTTGTCCCGGTAATCTATTGCCACACCATGCGCACAACGAAGATTCCATTCAGGATTAGCGTTTTTTCGTCCTCCAAAATGCCTAATGTATTTCCCATTGCTATTGTATTGAATAATGTAATCGGATCCATAGCCATCAGCAATATAAATATCCCCGTTTGGACCAATTGCCGTTTCAGTTGGCATAAATTTTTCGTCTTCCTTGTAAATTCCAATAGTTTTAGGATGCCCAATTGTAAAAATAATTCTGCCATTTAAATCCGTTTTTATCACCTGGCCTGCTTGCGCGTTCCATTTGCCGAACTTATTTTGATACCACCCACAATCCACAATCATCAGAAAATCCTCGCCACCTTCCTTACTGATTGTTAAACCATGTCCACCAGGCCAGGCAGTACCCCAACTATCCAATAATTTCCCGGATTTATCAAAAATTAAAATATTGTTTTGGGTATGGTCACCCAACATGATCAACCTTCCTTGGCTGTCCTGAACCATTTCATGGCAATTAAAGAGTGGGTTACTATTCACACTAATTTTTGCCCATGCCTTATCTACTTTATATTTGAAATCACCATGTCCAATTAACTCATCATCAGGATTATGGTTTATAGCTGAGTAGGAAAAGGCAGAACTTGAATTGGCCATGCTTAAAGCAGTTGCCATTCCTGTATTTTTAATAAAATTTCTTCTGGAAATCATGTGAATTTATTTCGTTTTTAAGTTTAAAATCAATAATGAAAGCGAAAAGGTGTTCCTAACTTAATATCCCTTTTACCACTTTCCCTTCAACGTCGGTTAAGCGAAAACGCCGACCTTGAAATTTATACGTTAATTTTTCATGGTCTATGCCCATAATATGCATCAGTGTGGCGTGAAAATCATGAACATGAACCGGATCTTTGACGATATTATAACTAAAATCATCGGTTTCTCCGTAACTGATCCCTGACTTCACCCCGGCACCTGCCATCCACATGGTAAAACAACGCGGATGATGGTCTCTACCATAGCTTGTTGAGGATAATTTACCTTGTGAATAAACCGTCCTTCCGAACTCTCCGCCCCAAATAACCAAGGTATCTTCCAGGAGACCTCTCCTTTTTAAATCTTTAATAAATGCTGCTGTGGCCTGATCAGTGTCCTTACATTGTTTAAGGATATTCTGAGGAAGATTGCCGTGATGATCCCAACCCTGATGATAGAGCTGAACGAATTTCACATCCTTTTCTAATAATTTCCTCGCTAAAATACAATTTGCAGCATATGTTCCTGGATTACGGCTATCTGCACCATATAAGTCAAATACCTCATCACTCTCATCCGCGGTTGACATCACATCAGGTATAGAGGTTTGCATTCGGTAGGCCATTTCATATTGCGCAATACGAGCATCGACCTCAGGGTCACCGTAGGCATCATTTTGAAGTTTATTCAGCTTGCTAAGATAATCTAACATTTCTTTACGATCATTTCCTTCATAGCCCTCAGGATTATCTAAAAAAAGTACAGGATCTTTTCCGGCTCTAAACTGAACACCCTGATGTTCAGATGGAAGAAAACCATTACCCCACAAGCGAGCATACAGAGGCTGATCTTTAGAGGCATTTTTAGAAACCAACACAATAAAACTTGGAAGGTTGCTATTATCCGATCCCAATCCATAACTAATCCAGGAACCAATCGAAGCCCTTCCCGGTAATTGATTGCCAGTTTGGAAAAATGTTAATGCCGGATCATGATTTATAGCTTCTGAATGAATAGATTTAATGATACACAAATCATCTACAACCTGAGCCGTATACGGCAATAATTCGCTAACCCAGGTCCTGGAATGACCATGCTGATTAAATTTAAATATAGACGGAACAACAGGAAGAGTACTCTGACTGCCACTCATGCCTGTTAAACGCTGCCCTTTTCTGATTGAATCAGGGAGTTCTTGTCCAAACAAATCTACTAGTTTCGGCTTATAATCGAAGGTTTCGAATTGAGATGGCCCCCCACTCATGAATAAATAAACAATACGTTTAGCTTTAGGCGCAAAATGAGGCAGAGCTTTGAGAATTTCTTGTTCAAGGGTTTCCGATGTGCTTTGATTGGCCAAAGTATTTGCAAAATCACCCAGTACGGATTTACCTAACAAGGAACTTAATGCCATAGCACCGATTCCCAATGATGTTTTTATAAAAAAATTACGTCTATCCAAACCTTTATTTAAGCGGTCAAATTCAGGATGGTGTAATTTGAATGGATCTGTATGATGATGACTCATATTTACCTTTTAGTTAAAGTGGCGTCCGAGTTAAGAATAACACTGGCAACAACCGCATTGGCTCCTACCAGTGCCGGATCAAACTTTTTATTGATTTTAAATTGTCCTGCTGTTAACCAACCTTTCGTCTTTTTGGAATCTTTCCTAAATATTTTTAGCTGTTCAAGTTGAAGTGACTGCAATAATTTCATTTCTTGCTGACCGGGATTTATTCCGGTTAGTTTTCGGTAGACATCCCGGATGGCTTTCGTTTGATCTTTCGCGGTAGTAATTTGCTCTCCTAAAACTTTTGAAGCTTCAACAAAAGTGGGATCATTCAATAAAACAAGCGCCTGGAGAGGTGTATTTGTACTTTGCCTTCGTACCACGCAATAACTTCTTTCAGTCGCATCAAAGGTATTTAATGTCGGATTTGGTACAGTACGTTTAACTAATACATATAAACTTCTTCGATAAACTGCATTACCAGTATCCGGGGTATAACTCGTATTATTAATTTCCCACAGACCTTCAGGCTGATAGGGTTTTATACTCTTTCCACCAATTTTTTTACTTAATAAGCCACTTGCCATTAATGCATTATCCCGAATCATTTCGGCTTCCAAACGACGGGATGGTCCATATGATAGAAATCTATTTTCCGGATCTTTTATTTTGGCATCGGA
>VGGW01000157.1 GCA_016868395.1 Bacteroidota bacterium
TTTAAAAAGTATAGTCAAAGGGCATTAAAACTCAATCCGGGAAATATTGATGAAGGAAGTGAAGGTGGATCCTATTTAAGATCAGCAGTTTCAAGGTACCTCGAAAAATGGTGTGAGGAGAATGATTATGATCTATATGGTGATGGGTTGAAAATTTATACGACCATCGACTCCAGAATGCAAAAGTATGCAGAAGAGGCGGTTAACAGTCACATGAAATTACTCCAAAGAAGGTTTAAAAATGTTTGGGGAAATGAGAACCCCTGGCGAACCACCGATGGAAAGGAAATTCTTGATTTTCCGGAAAAAGCGGCTCAAAGACTTCCATATTATGATTTTCTGAAAAAAAGGTTTAATAACAATACGGATTCTATCAGTTATTACCTTAACCTGCCAAAAAGGATGAAGGTGTTTAACTGGGATGGAGAAAAAGAGGTAGAATTTTCAACTATGGATTCTATAAAATATTATGCAAAAATCCTAAATACCGGTATTATGACATTGGATCCTTTTAATGGACATATCAAAGTTTGGATTGGCGGCATCAATAATAAATATTTTAAGTATGACCATGTCAACCAGGCCAAAAGACAGGCAGGTTCAACATTCAAACCTTTTGCTTACCTGGCAGCACTAGAATCTGGTATGAATCCTTGTGATCAATATATTGATGAAGCCGTTAGAATCCCTTATACGCTCAAGGGAAAAACAGAATATTGGGAACCCAAAAATTCAAATTACAGTTTCTCCGGACGTCAGATGTCTTTGCGATGGGCCATGGGTAAATCGGTTAATTCCATCACGGCTCAAATTACTGAAAAAGTTGGTGCAAAGAATGTGGTGAAATATGCAAAGGAATGTGGGATTGAAAGTGATCTTAAGGCCGTCCCTTCGGTTAGTCTGGGGCCAAATGATGTCAGTGTTTTTGAAATGGTCAAAGCATATGGTACATTTTTGAATAAGGGAGTAAGAACAGAACCTATTTTGGTGGAAAGAATTACAGACTCTGAGGGAAATCTGATTGAAGAATTTAAAGCAGAACAAAAAAGAACACTGACTGAAGAGATAGCCTGGTTGATGATTTACATGTTACGAGGTGGTATGGAGGAACCTGAAGGTACCTCACAGGCCCTTTGGGAATGGGATTTATGGAAAAACAATAATCAAATCGGAGGTAAAACAGGAACATCCTCTGATTACGTTGATGGATGGTATATGGGTGTGACCAAGGATTTTGTCACCGGAGTGTGGGTCGGATGTGATGAACGGAGTGTACATTTTAAAACATCCCAAACCGGTGAAGGTTCAAGAACAGCCTTGCCGATTTTCGGAAAATTCATGGAAAAAGTTTATAAAGATGCCTCCCTGGGAATTAAACCTGGCCCATTCCCAAAATCCGGTGTCAAAATTACTAGGGAATATCAATGTGAAACCATTTACGTTCGTCCGGATACCGCAGCTATAGATTCTACATTGATAGATTCCCTTTATATTCCTTACGAATCTCCTGACACCGTTGAGAGCCCAAATACAAGTATAAAAACTACAGTAAGTCCTAAAATTCAAGAGAACAGAGGAGCTCCATCGCAGGAAAATAAGCAGCCTTCTACTCCCAAAAATGATAATCCGCCCGAAACTCAAAAAACCAGAAAAGAAATCAGAGAAGAGCGAAGGCAAAATAAAGTGAAACAAAGGAATTAATCAAGGTGAACTCGACTTGATTTTTTTTAAAAAACCGCATACTTACTTGCCGGCAGGAAGTGGGGCAAAGCGGTTTATAGTCTCTGAGCCAGCTTTTAGATACAGATAGCCTGAAGGCTTCGCTTTATTTACTACCTCTATTTGCTTTACAGCATTAGAAAGGCCAATCCCTTTACTTAGATCTTAATATTCAGATAGTTGAATAGCTGAACTCAAATAATTAATAATATTCTAATTTGTTTTTTTGATACTCTGGAAATCAAAATCATTAACTTTACGTAATTTAGTTAAATACTACTTCATTATATTTTATGAGCGAAAGAAGTAAATGCCCGAAATTGCCATCAATTTGGCTGATTGCAAGCTTATTTACTGCCATTTTTTTTAGTGCTTCCCTAGACTCAAAAGCACAATATTTTGGACAGAATAAGGTCAGATATAAAAATCTCAAGTTCAAGGTTTACGAAACTCCCCATTTCGACTTATACTATTATTTGAAAAACGATAGCCTGGTTAAGCGTTTTGCCAAAGAGATAGAGATATGGTATGAATTACATCAACAAGTTTTCAGAGATACCTTCTTAAGAAAAAATCCGTTTATTCTTTATTCTAATCACCCTGATTTTCAACAGACCACAGCCCTCATGGGTGATGTAGGCGTGGGAACAGGAGGTGTTACAGAGGGCTTGAAAAATAGGGTAATCATGCCTATTTCTCAGTTAAATCATCAAACCAGGCATGTTTTAGGTCATGAGCTTGTCCATGCCTTCCAATATCATTCCCTCATTGAGGGGGATTCCACCAATCTTGAAAATATTGGAAATTTACCATTATGGATGGTTGAAGGGATGGCCGAATATCTTTCCGTTGGGAAACTTGATTCTTATACCTCGATGTGGATGCGAGATGCCTATCTGAATAAAGATATTCCTACTCTAAGAGATCTGACAGTTTCGAATAAATACTTCCCCTATCGTTACGGACAGGCCTTCTGGTCTTACATAGGCTCTACCTATGGCGATACCGTGATTGTTCCATTGTTTAAAGAAACTGCCAAATATGGTTATGAAATGGCGATAAGGAGAACTTTTGGTTACGATGACCGAACCTTATCAAGCCTTTGGAAAACAAGTGTTGAAAATACTTACAAACCTTTTCTGAAGGACACGGCGCAAACCCCAATCGGAAAAATGATCATTAATGATAAGAATGGTGGTTCAACCTACAATCTTGCTCCGGCAATTTCTCAGGATGGGAATTATGTCGCTTTTCTTTCGGAGCGCGACTTACTGAGCATCGATCTCTTTCTCGCCGATGCACATACCGGTGAAATTCTGAAAAAATTATCCAGTAAATCGAAAAGCAGTCATATTGATGAATATAACTTCATAGAATCCGCAGGTGCATGGTCTCCCGACAGTAAGAAATTTGCCTTCAGTGCCTTTAGTGCAGGGGTCAATAAACTTCTGATTGTCGATGTTTCAAGTGGTCGGGTAATTTCAACCGTGGCCATGGGCAAAGCTGAGGAATTCAGTAACATCACCTGGTCACCAAATGGAGATGATATTGCATTTTCAGGTATGTCTGAAGGACAGAGCGACCTCTATCAGTACAATATTCGTACAAAAGTTTTAACTCAATTAACGAATGACAGATACTCAGACTACCATCCAAGTTATTCCAGAGACGGACGAAGCATCGTATTCAGTACGGACAGAACAACTTATGATAAATCTTCAAAAGGAGTGGAAATCACGTTAAATCTGGCTGTCATAGATGTTGCTACCAAAGCGATTACCAATTTGAAGGTTTTTGATGGCGCTAACAATCTGAATCCTCAATTTTCCGGAGATAACCGAAGTATTTATTTCCTTTCTAACCGCGACGGTTTTCGGAACCTTTACCGCTATTCCTTAAGGGGGCAAAGTGTCGAGCAATTAACAGACTATTTTACGGGAATTAGTGGTATTACCGAATATTCTCCTGCCCTGAGTGTTTCAAATAATGATGATATTCTTTACTCATACTACAGAGCTCAAAAGTACACCATTTATAATGCCAGGTCCAGTGATTTCATATCCAAAAAGATTGGAGTTCAGGACTTGAATTTTGATGCTGCTGCTTTACCTCCATCACGATCTGTTGGTGTTGACATCATTAATGCCAACCTGAATAATTTTGATCGCTTCGAAAAAATACCTGAAGATTCGATTCGTACCATTGCCTATCAACCGAAATTTCAACTGGATTATCTTTCAAGTAATGGTGTAGGTGCATCTGTAGGTCGATTTGGTACCGGCCTTGCAAGCGGGGTACAAGGCGTGTTTAGTGATATCCTTGGTAGAAATCAGATTTTTGCTACCGCCCAGGTCAATGGTGAAATTTATGATTTCGGGGGGCAGTTAGCTTATTTTAATCAAAAAAGCCGTATTAACTGGGGAATAGTCGGCTCTCATATTCCATACGTAACAGGTCAGGTATCTGCACAAATAGAAAACCTTCCGGGAATCGGACAAACGTTTGTGGAAAATTTTGATATGATTCGAACCTTTGAAGACCAGTTTTCAGTGTTTGGATCTTATCCATTTTCAAGAAATCACCGATTTGAGGCAGGAAGTGGTATTTCAAGATACAGCTATAGAATAGACAGGTTTAGTAATTATTACGATAACAGAACCGGATTCCCTCTCGGTCAGGAGAGAAGAAAACTTTCCAGAGATGAAGCATCATCCTTCTATGGCGTATTTTTTGATCCATTTACCACAATCCAATTGAATGCAGCTTTTGTTGGTGATAATACCTTTTCCGGACTGACTGGTCCGCTTGATGGATTTCGTTATCGGTTCGGAATAGAAAACTTTCAAGGGAATTTCAGACTAAATGCAATCACTGCGGATGCCAGGAGATATGTTCGATTAAAGCCGATAACCATTGCCGGAAGAATTTACACCTATACCCGGATGGGACCTGATGAAGACCGACTTTTCCAATTATTTGCAGGTCAGGGATTTTTTATTCGTGGTTATGATGCTAACTCTTTCTACAGAAATGGAGCAACTGCAACCAGACCCGGGGAATTTGACATTAATCAGTTAGTTGGTACTCGATTAGCAGTGGCCAATTTTGAAGTGAGACTTCCCTTCACTGGTCCGAAGAAGTTAGCCGCAATTGAGTCCAAAATGTTATTTTCTGATTTGAACCTATTCTTTGATATGGGACTTGCCTATGATAATGATTCAAAGGTGGCCTTTCGTGCAACACCGCGGACCATAAACGGGGTATTGGAGCGAATTCCTGCAACCAGTGTCGGGGTATCACTCAGAGTCAATGTGTTTGGATATTTTATATTAGAACCTTATTATGCAATTCCATTTCAACGGAAAGACATCGGTACCGGTCTATTTGGCTTAACATTTGCTCCGGGATGGTAAATATTCAAAGCGATTCAAAAGGTCGCTTTTTTTCTTTATAACCATCATCCGGCGAAAAAAATCCTTATGATCAGGTACTAAATAACCCTATCCATGCACTAAACACAATTAATTGAAATCATGAAATCTCTTCTTGGAATTATACTGGTATTATTATTTATTTCCGGTAGCAGTTGCGGACAAACAAACACTAAAGCTAAGGTCCAAAATACAAAAGACTTACAATTTCCTATTCAAAAATCTGAGGCTGAATGGAGAAAAATACTTAGTCCTTTAGCATTTGAAGTTATGGTTAAACGTGGAACAGAACCTCCATTTCGTAATGAATACAATAATAATCATCAGAAAGGTATTTATGTCAGTGCAGCCACCGGCGAGCCTTTATTTAGTTCAGAAGATAAATTCGAATCCGGCAGTGGCTGGCCGAGCTTCACAAAAGCGATAAAAGCCGGTGTAGTAACTATCGTAACAGATACCAGCCACGGAATGATTCGGGATGAGGTGATCGAAACAAAAACAGGCCTTCATCTGGGTCATGTATTTGATGACGGACCAAAAGATAAAGGAGGCAAACGTTATTGTATGAACTCAGCTGCCTTAAAGTTTATCAAAAAATAGTTAAGAAAGATTCAAAAGTGGCGTGTTCACATTTTGAATCCCCGAAACAAAAATCTGCTCAAAATCCAGGCCGATGGATAAATCAATCCAATCTGGATTGACAGATCTGATTATTCTGTCTTTCTGTATTCGGGTAAACTTACTGATGAGTTTAAACCTTGCTAATGCGAGTGATTCGGAATTCAATTCTTCAAAATACACTAATCTGGTTAATTGTTGCCCGGAATCAAAAAATAAACTAGGCATCTGTCTGTAAAAACTCATGGTTTTCATCAGATCAGAACTCATTCCTACATGGATAGAACTGCGGTTACGGTCAGTAACCAAATAAACAAATTTCCGGGTTTTCATGGCTGGCTTAATTAGGATCGGCATATAATAAAATTTAAATTTTTAGTTCTGAAAATAATTACTAATTTTATGAGCATAAAGTTACTAATTTTTTTAGTATTTCAAAATTTATTTTAAAATGTCACACATTTCTTCCAATCTGAAGTACCTCCGCAAGAAAAAAGGACTTACACAGCAGCAGTTCGCTGAAACCCTTGAAATTAAACGCTCTCTAGTTGGCGCTTATGAAGAGGATCGGGCCGAACCTAAATATGAATTGCTTAAAAAATTCGCAGAATTTTATGAGCTTTCCATGGATGAGCTAATTAATGACCGAATAGATGATCGTTGGAAACCCAAGCCCAAAGGAGACCCTGCAAATATCAGAGTCCTAAGTATTTCTGTTGATAGTCAGGATCGGGAGAATATCGAACTGGTTCCTGTCAAGGC
>VGGW01000158.1 GCA_016868395.1 Bacteroidota bacterium
AGAGCGTGAATTAAGCGAAGAAAGCAAAAAAGAAAGTATTCAGGAGTTTAACCTGGTAAAGGGTCTGATTGTCGCAATCATATCAGGAGTTTTAAGTGCCTGCTTCAATTTTGGAATAGAAGCCGGAAAACCGATGGCTGATGCCGCCAACGAGCTGTGGAAAATCGCTCATCCCACAGCAAATACCGAATTTCTGTTTCAAAATAATGTGACTTATGTCGTGCTTTTATGGGGTGGTTTAAGCACTAACCTCATCTGGTGTTTGATTCTGAATACCCGAAATAAAACCTTTGGAGACTATGCCAATAAAAATACCCCGCTGCTAAAAAATTATTTGTTTTCGGCAATCGCAGGGACTACCTGGTTTTTGCAATTTTTTTTTTATGGAATGGGAGAAAGTAAACTGGGGAATGGCGCAAGTTCCTGGATTCTGCATATGGCCTTCATCATACTGATTGCCAATATGTGGGGCCTGCTACTAAAAGAATGGTCGGCAGTTAGTAAAAAAACATTTTCAACCTTTATTTTAGGAATTTTAACCATCATTCTTTCTGTTTTGTTGGTAGGATATGGAAATTCTGTTTAATCAATGCAAATGAATATGACAAAATCAAATTTTAAACATGTAAGCTACCTCTGGGATGATGCTGAAGCCGCTAAACTTGCAGGAGATGAAGTGGGATTACTCATTTACAGGTCTAATATTTTAGGTGCAGACTTGCGATTGACTAACTATGGGGGAGGAAATACTTCTTGCAAAGTGATGGCCAAAGATCCACTGACCGGAATAGAAACTGAGATTATGTGGATCAAGGGATCGGGAGGAGATATCGGAACTTTAAAGAAAAGCGGACTTGCCGCACTTTATAATGATCGTCTGCGAAATCTTAAAAATATCTACCGTGGATTGGAACATGAAGATGAAATGGTCGAATTGTTTAACCATTGCATTTATGATCTGAATTCAAAAGCCCCATCCATTGATACGCCCCTGCATGGCTTCCTTCCATTCAAACACATCGACCACCTCCACCCAGATGCGGCTATCGCCATTGCAGCTGCCAAAGATGGGAAAAAGATCACAGCAGAGCTTTTTAATAACACCATAGGCTGGGTTGACTGGAGAAAACCCGGTTTTGAACTTGGTTTAGAACTTAAAGCCTGCCTAGATTCAAACCCCGGAATAAAGGGAATTATGTTAGGCTCTCATGGCTTGTTCACCTGGGGTGATACTGCCTATGAGTCTTATGTTAACACGCTTGAGGTGGTTGAAAAATGCGCTGAATTCATTGAGGAAAATGTGAAGAAGAACGGAATTGTATTCGGAGGAAAGAAAATTGACGGACTTACCGGGTCGCAAAGAAAGGAACAGGCCGCAACAATTGCTCCTGTTTTACGCGGACTTTGTTCTTCAGAACGCTCCATGATTGGTCACTTCACCGATGATCCAAGAGTTTTAGAGTTCATCAATTCTAATGATTTGGATCGCCTGGCTCTGATGGGTACCAGCTGCCCGGATCACTTCCTCAGAACGAAGATCAGTCCGCTGATTCTTGATCTACAGCCGGATGCAGACCTGAGTAATCCGAAAGAACTCATCGCCCAACTCCAACCTGTTTTTGAATCTTATCGGAAAATGTATGCCGAATATTATAATACCTGTAAGCATCCAAACTCGCCGGCCATTCGAGACTCCAATCCTGTAATTATACTGTACCCCGGAGTCGGACTATTTTCTTTCTCTAAAGACAAACAAACAGCACGTGTGGCTGCAGAATTTTATACCAATGCCATCAATGTGATGCGGGGAGCAGAAGCCATCTCCGAATATACTTCACTGCCAAGACAGGAAGCCTTCAATATTGAATACTGGTTACTGGAAGAAGCAAAATTACAACGCATGCCAAAACCAAAATCATTAAGTGGAAAAATTGCATTAGTGACAGGAAGTGCCGGTGGTATCGGTAAAGCAATTTCAAGAAAATTTGTTGAAGAAGGTGCAGTGGTTGTTCTGAATGATCTGGATCAGGGCCGCCTGGAAAGTGCGGGATCTCAATTCCTCAAAGAATTTGGCCGTGACAGTTATACCACTGTATCATTGAATGTTACCGAAGATTCAGATATAAAAAATGCCTTTGCACAGGCTGCCTTAAGCTTTGGGGGAATAGATATTATGGTCAATTGTGCCGGACTGTCGATTTCAAAACCCATTGAAGAACATACCGACAAGGACTGGGATCTGCTTTATGATGTGCTGGTTAAGGGGCAGTTTAAGATTACTCAGGAGGCTGTAGCGATTATGAGAAAACAAAATATGGGAGGCGATATTCTGAATATTGTGAGTAAAAATGCCCTCGTTTCCGGTCCGAATAATGCCGGTTATGGATCTGCAAAAGCAGCTCAGTTACACCTAAGTCGTTTGAATGCTGCAGAGCTTGGTCCGGATAAAATTCGGGTCAATGTGGTTAACCCCGATGCTGTGATTGCCGATAGCAAGATTTGGGAAGGTGCCTGGGCAGAAGGAAGGGCTAAAGCCTATGGGGTCAGCGTAGCTGAACTTCCTGCATTTTATGCAAAACGTACCTTGCTTAATGAAACCATTCTACCTGAGGATATTGCCAATGCTTGCTATTTATTTGTAGGAGGCTTATTAAAGAAATCTACCGGAAATGTTTTGAATGTGGATGGTGGAGTGGCCATGGCTTTTGTCCGTTAGAAGCATTAAGGATAAGAAATTATGAGGCTCGACGATCAGATAATTGTTCAACACAATCGAAAATCTATTCAAATTCACCAGTCAAAATTTGAATTTTTAAAAACACAGATTAGTGATATTGAACTTATTATATCAAAATTAATTGACTTTCAGATCGCAATTCCAAGTTGGGCATTGGGAAGTGGCGGTACCCGATTCGGACGATTTGCCGGAGGTGGTGAACCCCGAAATCTGGAAGAAAAGATTGAAGATGTAGGTTTGATGCATAAACTGAACCAATCAGGAAATGCGATTTCACTGCATATTCCTTGGGATATTCCTAAAGATTATCAGGCAATACGAAACCTTGCAAGTGAGCATGGCTTGCGCTTTGATGCCATGAACTCGAATACGTTTCAGGACCAAAAAGGTCAAGAGGAAAGTTATAAATACGGTTCACTGCAGCATGTCAATCCTAAGGTCAAAAAGCAGGCCATCGAGCATAATATTGAGGTGATCAAACATGGTATTGAGCTGGGCTCAAAATCATTAACGGTTTGGCTCGCGGATGGATCCTGTTTCCCGGGTCAGCTAAATTTCAGAACCGCCTTTAAAAATACTTTGGAAAGTCTGAAAGAAATTTATGCGGCATTGCCTGCCGATTGGAAAATGTTTGTTGAATATAAAGCTTATGAGCCTAATTTCTATTCCACTACAGTTGGCGACTGGGGGCAATCACTTTTATATGCCAATAAATTAGGGCCAAAAGCCTTTACCCTGGTTGATTTGGGTCATCACTTACCCAATGCAAATATTGAACAGATCGTTTCCTTGTTATTGATGGAAGGAAAGTTGGGCGGATTTCACTTTAACGATTCTAAGTACGGGGACGACGACCTTACTGCGGGCAGTATCAAACCTTATCAGCTATTCCTGGTCTTCAATGAACTGATTGATGGGATGGATGATTGTCAAATGAATCATGCCAGTGATCTGGGATGGATGATTGATGCTTCCCACAATGTCAAAGATCCACTTGAAGATCTCTTGCAGTCTGTCGAAGCCATTATGATTGCCTACACTCAGGCATTGCTCGTTGATCGGAAAGCGCTCAGAGATGCGCAGCTAAAAAACGACGTGACCCGGGCTCAGGAAATTTTGCAGGATAGCTTTCGTACTGATGTAAGGCCACTGGTTGCTGAAGCAAGACTTCGGGCAGGAGGGGCATTAAACCCAATCGGATTATTCCGTGAACTGAATGTTCGGGCAGAATTAATTAGGGAAAGAGGTAATGAGACCGCTGCAACAGGTTTGTAATCTTTGAGGAATTAGGAATAAATTTGAACACATGCAGTTACCGGTAATAGCCGTATTTGATATCGGAAAAACGAACAAAAAGCTGTTCCTGTTTGATGAGCAGCTGAAAGTCGTTTTTGAACATGCAGATCAGTTTGAAGAAATCGAAGATGAAGATGGATTTCCTTGTGATGATCTTGAGAAGCTCAGTAATTTTATTTTCCAATCCATTAGGGAAGTTCTGTCTAATCCTCAATTCGAGCTTAGGGGACTTAATTTCACCGCCTATGGAGCCAGTTTCGTTTATATCGATGAATCCGGAAAGCCAATCCGTCCTTTATACAATTACCTGAAACCTTACCCAGAGAAACTACTCGAACAATTTTATTCTTTGTATGGTGGCAAGACTGAATTTGCCAGACTTAGCGCATCCCCGGTACTTGGAAGTCTTAATTCAGGTATGCAGCTCTATCGATTAAAGTATGAACAAGAACAGGTGCTAAAGCGCATGAAATACGCTTTACATCTACCACAATACCTCAGTTTCCTGGTCAGCGGTATAAGCTGTTCAGATATTACCAGTATTGGATGCCATACCAATCTCTGGGATTTTAGTAACAAGAATTACCATTTATGGTTGAAGAATGAAGGTCTGCTGGATAAAATGGCACCAATTCTGCCCTCAGACTCGGTTGTAAAAACAAACTTTGATGGACATCGTTTTGATGTGGGAATTGGTTTGCATGATAGCTCTGCGGCTTTGATTCCCTATTTAGTCAGTTTTAAAGAACCATTCCTGCTGATCTCAACGGGTACCTGGTGCATCAGCTTAAACCCTTTTAATGCGAGTCATTTAAGTGCTTTTGAACTCGAATCAGATTGTCTTTGTTACCTCCACTATCAGGGTCAACCTGTCAAGGCATCTCGTCTGTTTGCAGGAAATGAGCATGAACAAGAACTGAACAGAATTTCGGAGTATTTTTCTGAACCAAAATCCAGATACAAACAAATGAAGTTTGATTCTGCTTTCCTAACTATTTTAGATCAGGAAGAGGTTTATTCAGGAAATAAGCTCTCATCCTATCCATCTGACACAGAAGCTTATCACAGGCTGATGATTCACCTTATCAAACAGCAAAAAATATCGAGTGAGTTGGTTATAAAAGGTTCGGATGTAAAACGAATTTTTGTGGATGGAGGATTTAGTAAAAACTCCATTTATATGAACCTTCTGTCGATCGTCTTTCCGGAAATGGAAGTCTTTGCTGCTTCAATGGCACAATCAACTGCTATGGGAGCTGCGCTGGCTATTCATCACTTTTTTGGAAATAAAAATATTCCTGATAAACTGATTGAATTGAAGTCTTATTCAGTAAAATAAATTCATATGGAACCATCCTGATTTTTCAAATAACACAGTGTAAGGAATAAAATCATCAAAGCCCAGGTGGTCAAGCCCTTCGAAGGGCTACATCAAGCTTTGAATATTAAACTAGACCCAGATGAAAAATATCGTATCCTTTAAAATGAAGCTAAAACCAGGATTTAAGGCCGAGTACAAGCGCCGTCACGACCTGATTTGGCCTGAACTCAGCGCACTTTTGAGTGATGCAGGAATCAGTAATTACTCTATTTTTCTGGATGAAGAAACCAATATACTCTTCGCCGTTCAAACCCTCTCGGGTAACAATAACTCACAAGATCTCAGTAATAATGAAATCGTAAAAAAATGGTGGGCTTATATGGCCGATATCATGGATACCAATGCGGATAATTCGCCCGTAACTAAGCCATTGGAAATGGTTTTTCATATGAAATAAAAATTCTTTGAGTCATAAATCCTTCGTTTAAGCTTGACCTTCCTGATGAGATTTGTTATCTAAGTGAAAGAAGGCTATTTTTGTATCATGAAATTGCCTATTTTCGCCTACGGAGATACCGTTTTACGTAAGAAAGGAACAGAAATCACAAAAGATTATCCTGAGTTGAATAATCTTATTGAAAATATGTTTGAAACCATGTACGGCGCTCATGGGGTAGGTTTGGCTGCAACACAAGTTGGCCTTTCGATTCGGCTTTTTGTGGTTGATGCCACCTCCTTTGCTGAAGATGAACCGGCATTAAAAGATTTCAAGAAAACATTTATAAATGCTTTAATCCTTGAAGAAAGTGGTAATAAATGGTCATTTAATGAAGGTTGCCTGAGTATTCCTGACGTGCGTGAAGACATCGACCGACATGAAAGTCTTAAGATTTCATATTTTGATGAAAACTGGAAACACCATGAGGAAACCTATAAAGGCTTGGCTGCCCGTATTATTCAACATGAATACGATCATATTGAAGGCAAGCTCTTTATTGATAAATTAAGTCCGCTGCGTAAAACCATGCTCAACAGTAAACTCAATTCCATTTCAAAAGGCAATGTGAAGGTGGAATATAAAATGAAGTTTCCTGCATTGAAGAAAGGTAGGAGATAATTTTAGTGTTGAGTATAGAGCATTGAGACTAAAGGCGTTTCTTCATTCAAA
>VGGW01000159.1 GCA_016868395.1 Bacteroidota bacterium
CAAATAAGTTTTGATAAGATTGTCCAGGAATTATTTCGGTGTATTGGCTCTCACTATTAGGACTGCTGGAAACTCCGAGTCTAATTCCAATCGGCATTGAATCTATATAATTCGGCTTAATTTCAATTTGTGATTTAGGGAAGAAAATTTTCTTTTTACCAGAATACAAGACTGGAGGATTAAATACTTCAGGTTGTTGGTTTGTTGAATCTTTCTTGGGAAAATAGTTGATTTGAACAATAGGTTGTCTTGTGTTTGTCAAGGGAGCGAATAGCATTGGTCTAGCAGCACAACTGTAAATAAACGCAATTACAGATAGAAGGGTAATTTTTTTTAAGTATTTCATATATTTTTCTATTTAAAGTTTCTTATTCGCTTGTTAATTGTTGTTGTCATGTCATAAAATAGCCACTGACTTGTTTAAACTTGCTATAAAACCCTCCCTAGCCAAGCAAAATGGCTGGCTTGAGATTTAAATAAGCATTGTATTTAAATGGACCCTCCGGCTATTGCGGCAAGAAACATTCTCGAATTCACCCAAATCAATCAGTTTATGTAATGTGTAACACTTAAATTTCAAGATGCAAATAATGAGTATAGATACTCATTATATTTGAGAATTGCAAGTGGTTTTTGGGCTGTGGGGTACTCGGGAGGATGGAAAATGGGAGGTGGGTTTAAAAAGGTCTCTCGTCGCATAATTATATAGCTAAGTATGAAAAGGCTACTCGCTCCTCGAGATGACACACGTCATGAATAAGGAGAAAGGTAGGTATGTAAAAGCTCCTTGGGAGGACGGGACTATTCCCTCGATTTTTTGACGAGCTCGGCTACCTTTTTACTGATCTGCTTTTCAACCGATTGGGTGTAAGGTGCGCGATGCCCGTATTCTGCCATGCCGCTGCTGCCTTCATAACCTCCTTCTTTCAATACTCTCAGGCTGGGAACATAGCTTAAAAGATCGTTGTTATACCCAAAAACCCAGGTATCATTCCAGCCGTACAGGCCTTTGAATTTGAGGGAGTAATCCACAACGGTTTCTCCGGTTAGGGCAATGAAGGTAAATCCGGAGCCAAATCTCCAAACCTGAATCGGGTATTTTACCCGATCGGGTAATGCTCCTTCCGTTTGATACTGATTGATCTGATGCTCTATTTCGGTTTTTTTCATGCCGCTTGTGCCGGGCAGTTTGTTCTTTAGTTCTGCAAGGGTCAAGCCAGGTTCTAAATAGAGCTCGGTGTCTCCTATGAGGGCTTTCAATGGACCGCCAAGGGCTCTCATCGGGGCAGCCATGACTTGCTTTACGGATTCTGCAAGAATATGTCCGTACATTGAGGTAAGTTTCACAGCCTCTGCCTCATTCCCGCGGATTCGGGGCAAAGGATTGGCATCCCCACCGCAATTCTGAACAAACATGGCTATTGATCCGGGATACTGCTTTTCTAATTCCAGTTGCGCAAAGCCGGCATAATCGCCACTGATGCTTAAACCTCCCAGTGCCGTGGTATGACAAGAATATCCGAAAAGAATGCCCCTTACTTGTCCGCTCGACTTAATACTCAATACCGAAACATCCTGATCCACCTGCCCAGCGAATGATCTGGTCTCCGGACCACGTGATCTCCGGCGGTTCACTGCCATGCCGGCTAGTCCATACTCAAAATTAATCTCTGCGGAAGAAAGATTCTTCAGGGCCGCAGCAATCACTTCATCATACCGCTGATAAACCATTTGTGTATACCGATCTTTTGCCGCCCTTTCCTCTTCATTAAATTCATAATAGATCCACAATACATCTTCGGTCACCGGACAGGAATGATTATGGGAAGTATTCAAAATCAGGCGTTCTCTCGGAATCTTATACTTCTCGAGTGCATTAGCACTAATAATACCCACCATTTTATCGCTTAAACCAACCAGATCGGCCGTCACCATCACTGATATTTGTCCTGTTTCATCACGCAAGGCCATCGCCTTGAGCCAGATGGGATGAACAACATGTTGTGACATGCGGGTTTTGCCACCATAACCTGCCAAAGGAACTGATTCGTTTGGTGTGATGTCTGCTTTGGCGAGCCCAACCTGCCATTGTGCAAGTGCAGGACTTGATAATAGCACACTCGCCAGGATGATTTTACTCATTAGTTTGTTCATTTTGAAAAATAAATTTCTGTTGTCTAATTATTTGGGGTCTCTGCCTCACTGCGTCTTTGCGTCCTTGCGAGAACCATTTTTACGTTTTCTATTCCTGCAATCAGCATTTTACAAAATTTCTTTACTTTTATCTCGCAAATACGCAAAACCTTCTTGTCTTTTCTCTCGCAAGGACGCAAAGACGCAAATGCTGGGTATTATCTAATTTCCTAGCTTGTGTCTTGGTTCTATGATCTTGTTTGCTGATTCTTTCTCACTTCCTAAATACCTCCGGTACATTATACCCGGGCATATTTTTAATGCAAGGCTCAATGACACGATAGGCATTTTCACCCAATATCTTCTTCTTGCTGGCTAATGGAAGCCTGGAAAATACCAGCCAGCCTAACTGCTGCCGCGGGTCGCGCATGGGCAAATCAGATCCATAGAGAATTCGATCATCCCCAACCGCCTCTACCATGTATTCAATAACCCCTAATGGAACCGGAGTGAGCGTAATTTCAGCAAAAACATTTTGATGCTTTTTCATCATTTCAATAGCCATATCGGCCATTTTATAACTGCCGGCGGCATGTGCAATAACCCAGCGAACGTTCTTATATTTTCCTGCCAGCTGATCTACCTCCAATAAGTCGGTCCGGGAAGGATGAATTAGCCCATATAAACTATGCTTATTTCCATATTCCCACCAAATATCGTAGGCCGGATTATGGTATTCCATTCCGTAGAAATGATAAGGTTTCATCCCGATAATTCGCTTATCAGCGTAGACTTGAGGTATCATCACCGCCAGCTCCTTCTGTGTGTAATGTGTCGGACTCATGGTGGCTAAACCCCAGAATCCTTTCGGAGAAGCATCCAATGCCTCTTTAACCAGTTTATTGCCTTGCACCGAGTCGTTGCTGACTACCCCATTCCAGCTCATGAAGCCCCCTCCAACACAACCCAGGCGTTCCATCATCTTAAAAATTCCTTTCGGTCCCCCATTTTCCATATGATAACCTTTACCTCCTGCCCCATGGATTCCTTCATGCAGCATGTGCATGTGCATATCAATTACCGGAACGGGAAGTGCTTTGCCCCTACGAACAGCGTTCATCAACATATCTTCCGATTGATTCGTATAAACTTTAGGGGGTTGCTGTCCACCCAATAGCCTAATCAGATTTCCTCCGGCAATTTTAGCTTTGGCATCTTCCGGGATTTCTGCATAATCGATATAGGTGCGATGTGCCCCTGCCGACATGGTAGGTGCATCCGTAGCAAAAATCAATTGGTTGATATGCCCCTTTTTGTACAGAAATTCTAAGCCTTCATTAATTTGCATTCGGTCGAAACTGATATGAAAATTGGGATGGTCTTTGAATAACCCGATGGCATAGCGCTGCTCATCCCAGTTGATTCCGGAAACAAGCAGAGGGATTGATTGATAACGTGAAAGAAATTGATTCAACTCTTTCCAACCCCCAATCTCAGAAACTGTGGTTATGGTGAAAACCTGATGATCGTTCAGGTATTTCATCAGCTCCTGACTTGATGCTGCGCTCCAATCCCAGCCGTTGGAATCGGGATGAATGGTCACCGCCCGAACATCATGTTCTTTCATTTTCTGTTTCAGCTGAGCGGGTGGCAAACATTCATTGGTATGGTGTGGTAACACATTCCAAATGGCAAAAAGATTTGGGAATGGCTTTAAATTAGTACTTAGCTCCAGATTGGAATACATCGCATCGTAACTTAGCGACAAGGTGGAGGCAACCAAAGCCCCTGAAATGGAACAGTGGTTCAATTCTTTAATCAGCTCTTCCAGCTTCCATTGCTCTCCGGGATGCTTGTACCTTCTCGGACCAATTCGTGCAAAAGCATCAAAAAATAAAAGGTCTTTGTTCTGAGGCATTATCATTTCTGCGGCAGAGGCCATCAGGTTAGCTCTGCTTGAAGCTAAAACGGTAGTTCCTAATAGCGTAATTGAATTGTTTTTGATGAATTCGCGTCTGGAATGGCTCATTTTTTAATGTTTATGATCTTTTTATAAAATTTGAATGTATCCTTAAATCTTTATCCTGTTTCAGGATTTAGGTAATATTCCTGAAACCTTAGCTCCTCGGCCGATGATTCTTTCTAAAATTTCAATGGAATAAAAAAACTGGCGTGGGGTGTGCAGCAATCCGTTGATCACTATCTTCTCGGGCTGAGACCAGTATATCTTGAAGCAATCGTTGTAATAATCGATTATCTGGGAATCCCGGCCGTGCTCAATGGCGATCAAACAAAATACAAGAACATCGTCTAAAGCACCCCAAACAATGTTTCCGTTTTCGTTTAATTGACCTCCAGGATGACTGAGCGATAATCCACCGTTATTCATATCTGATGGCATCCCCTTTCCCATCATGTAGGTCTTTTTTAAGGTAGAAATACCCATTTCAAGACCCTTTCTATAAGTTGGAAAATGGCCAACCCTCAGGGCATCATTCATGACCATCCAGCAGGCCTGAATGGAATGCCAGCCACTGACCCCCTGCGGGTAAAATTTCCCCCAGTTGTTCGCATCGAAGCTGTAGGGTCTGAACTGATCATCCAATAATTCCAGTAATACTCCATGCTCCGGCCTCCAATGGTGTTCACAAATCACTCGAACACAATACCTGGCTATCTTCTCCACCACAGGATCGCGCTTTATCGTTAACAGGATAGTTAGTCCTGCCAGAAAGTGCTGCCAGCTGGGTAGACGTCTTGTGCCGGGCTCCAGTGACTCGGTATGTGCTTCAACATGCTGATAGCTTGGTGAAAGCAAACGGTCTTTGATGGAAATAGCTGTCTTTATAGCCAGATCCAGATCCTTAGGGTCATTGCTTGCACGGTAGAGCTCTGCAAGTCCCTGCATCATGTAAATGTCTCCATAGTGATCCAGTGGCTCGGAGAGTATTTCTCTGCCGTCGCGACTCACAAAAGATGCCCAGCGATAGTCAGGTATCAGGGCGCTTTTAATCAAAAAATCTCTGCCTTTTATCGCTGCCTCCAGATGTTTTTTATTTTGGGTAACGTGATTAAATAAATAAGCGAACATCCAAACAGCCCTTCCTTGGAAATACATACCTTTTTTTTCAAAGTCGGGAGTTTGTCCCGGACTGATCGCATTCGCAAAACCACCGTATTGGTGATCAATCCCCCTTTCCCAGTTGGGGATATAAACATCATTTAAATAGCTTCGATGATGATTCAGTAATTCCTGAAGTGACTTTCCTCCCAGTTGCTCCAGTCGGCTTTCTGATTGATACCCTTGGTTAACATTCAATTCACCGGCAAATACGTCAGAAATCAGGCCCAAACCGCTCAAGGTTCCCAATCCGGCAATGGAATTGTTCTTTAAAAACTGTCTTCTGGAATAATTTCTACTCATTTTAAATTAACTTACGGATGATTGAACCAAATAAATTTACGATTATTTTACCTGAACGTAATATTTCCGAAAAACTGAGGTAAATGGAATTGTGGCTTGGGATTTTTAACCTCCGACCAGGTAATGTAATGCGGATTAGTGCTTCTGCTGGAGGTCTTGTAAAAATTCGCTTTCCAGGTTACTCCCTTTTTGGGTTGAGTGATTTTTGCATATTTCCTAAGCATTATAAGTGGCAATTTCACCTCCAGATACCAGGTTACAGGTTCAGCAATTTCCTGTTCCAGGTATTTGGGTAAGGTATGTGCAATTTCAACACCCTTAAAATCCTCTTCCTTTAGATTGATGCGTTTACCTTCCTGATGATAAGCCATCAGACCTGTCCCGCCGGCATTGATTTCGAGATTAAAATAACGCAGCGGCCATTCAACATCCGGTGAAAAGAAGAATTCTACACAAGCATCGGTAGAAACTGAGCTGTTAAACTTGGTGTTCTGAATTCGGACATGCTTGTCCTCCACTTTGTAAATCAGATATAGATTATCCTGATCATACATCATTTTGGCTTTGACCACCGGCTGAAATGCGGGCAGATTGCCCATAAATCTGGCGATTGGAATCTCCTCTATTTTATTCCATTGAGCTTTGTCCCAGCGCGCATCAATACTCAGCTTCCCTTTCAGTCTTTTCAACTGATAGGATTCCGGCTGATTCGAAGCCATAACTTTATTCAGTAGGATACTGAATACCAAAAGTAATACCGAGGCTATTCTTTTCATAATATTAGTTTATTGAGCATTCGTAACTATCAATTTTCAATTCTCAACTCTCAATTATCCAGTATCCCCCTCTGCACCTTCAAACTCCACACCTCACTATCCAGCAAATAGTCGGGCTCTGCCGCTCCCCCGGCCACCCAGATCTTATCTTTGAAAACGAATGC
>VGGW01000160.1 GCA_016868395.1 Bacteroidota bacterium
CAAGTTGTGCACGTTTTGAAAGCAATTCAAAATTGATTTTGCTGACTTCATCGCTTGGTTTGTGGTAATCTTCATGCACACCATTAAAATAAAATACGATTGGTACACCGTTTTTGGCGAAATTATAGTGATCAGATCGATAATAAAAGCGCTCAGGATCATTAGGATCATTATACTTATAATCGATTTTCATTTTAGTATAAACAGCATTGGCATTTTCACTAATCTTATGGAGGTCTGTACTTAACTTATCAGAACCGATGAGGTAGCAATAGTTAGTTGAATCCGAATGGTTTTTGTATAATTCACCGGTTCTTCCGATCATGTCAATATTCAGATTGGTAATGGTATTAGCCATGGGGTAAACCGGATTTAGCGAGTAATACTCTGATCCCAATAAGCCTTTCTCCTCACCGGTAACCATTAAGAAAAGAACACTTCTGCGTGGGCCATGACCTGCTTTCTTGGCTTTAGCAAAAGCTCTTGCTATGGATAATACTCCGGTTATTCCCGAACCGTCATCGTCAGCACCATTATTAATTTTATCTGTTCCACCATCTGTCGTAATTCCGATATGGTCATAATGTGCAGAATAAACCACCAATTCATCTTTTAAGTCGGTCCCTTCAAGATAACCCAAAACATTAACAGATTGTACTTCCTTATTTACCGGTCCGTAAGTCATTGAAATTTCAGCCTTCAGAGCCTGTGTTTGTGGCTTCCCACTATTGTCAATGGATGCTTTTAAAGCATCGTAAGTTTTTCCGGAATTTTGAAGAATTTGATTCGCTAAATCAGGCGTGATATTCACTATCGCGGCATTTGCCGGCCGGCTGGCTGGTGTTGATTCTTTTTTTATGCTTAATCTTCCGTTTCTGGGAGCGTAGGATTGTAGCGCAGCGGCGACATCCGGGCTTACTGCCAAAATCAGTGAAGGACTTTTACTCATTACATATTGAAGACGCTTAAACCTGCTAGTGCTCCAATCGGAGACTTTTGCGGTTTTGCTGACTGCGGATATACCATTGTTCATGGGTTCACCCTTATTGATCAAAAGAACTACCTTACCGGCAATGCTTGTGTTTTTAAGGTCGTCGTAATTATCTGAGCCAATTCCATAGCCTATAAATGTAATTTCCGTGACATTAACCGATTTAGGATCACCACCGCTACCGGAAAATAAAAAGTCTTTGCCCAGACTAAGGGACTTGCCGTTCGAAACAAACGAGCTGACCTCGAAAGAAGTTTCCACCAAAGGGACATTCTGAAAGTAGCTTCCATTAACCGGTGCGGTAAGTTTTAATTTTTTAAATTCATTGGCTATGTAGTTGGCTGCTTTTTCAGCCCCGGGCTTTCCAGTCTCCCTACCTTCAAACTTATCAGACGCAAGAATATAGAGATGTTTCTTAGCGGTTTTTACATTAATTTCCCCGGCAAATTTTTGAGCATTAGGGTCTTGGGCGAAGGCAAGTGTGGAACTACATAGCCAAATTGTTGCCCATATTGTTTTTTTTGACATCATTTTATTATTGGTTAGTTAGGTTTAAGTGATTAGCAAGATATTTTATTTACCCGGTTTGCATGTCGTCCTCCTTCAAACTGAGTAGTAATAAATTTTGAACAAATTTGTTTGGCTAGGGCAGGACTGATAAATCTGGCTGGTATACATAAGATATTTGCATCATTATGAGATCTTGCGAGTTCGGCAAGCTCTTCATTCCAGCAAATGGCTGCTCGGATTCCCTGATGTTTGTTGGCAGTCATGGCTACCCCATTAGCGCTCCCACAAATCAAAATCCCAATGGTAAATTCAGCATTTTCAACTGCACTAGCCACGGGATGAGCGAAATCCGGATAATCAACTGAGTTGATAGAGTAGGTCCCGAAATCCTTGACACGATACTCTTTCAGGAAATCAATAAGTATATTTTTAAATTCAAAACCTGCATGATCAGCTCCGATGGCAATGGAAATATGTTTGTTCATCTTTTTGTTATTGACTTAATCCTTATAAAACTCTAATTCTGCCTTTTTCCTATTGCTTGCTACTCTTGCTGATACGTAAATACTCAATTCATAAAGTAAGAACAAGGGAAAACTTACAGTAAGCATAGTCACCAGATCTGGGGTTGGCGTTACGATAGCGGCAATAATTAATATGATTACGGTAGCATACCTTCTAGAAGACCTCATGAATTCGGGGGTCATAATTCCAAGTTTTGAAAGGATATAAATAATGATCGGCAATTCAAAAGTGATGGCAGCTCCAATTGTCAGCGTTGCTACAACCGAGAAATAAGAAGCAATGGTAATCTGATTATTGATGATTGAACTTACTTCGTAATTCGATAAGAAATTGATGGATAGGGGAGCAATGATGAAATAACCAAAAGCCAAACCGATTATAAAAAGAAGAGAAGCCCAGAATACAAAACCGGTGGCAGATTTGCGTTCATTTTCATGTAAGGCCGGTTTCACAAAGCGCCATATTTCGAATAACAAGTAGGGAACACCTAAAACAATTCCAATCATCAGCGAAGAGTTAAGCTGAAGAGTAAATTGCCCACCTAATTCTGTATTAATGATATTGAAACTTAATTTTTTGACACAAAAGTCGGCCCCAAGATTAAACTTTTCGGTGGCTGCACACATGATTCGGTAGGTCCAAAAATCGGTACGACCGGGACCCATGATGATCCTGTCAAAGATGAAATCGTAAAATGAAAATGCAAGTATGGTAAAAGTTACAATGGCAATGGAAGCCCTGATCAGGTGCCCACGAAGAACATCTAGATGATCAAAAAAAGACATTTCGGCTTCTAAGGTTTTACCTTTTTCCTTGATAGCCTTCACTAGGTCAGTACGTTCCTCACTCATAATTTTTAAACAACAATACCACGCTGCTTTATTTAAGAATGGTATTTAACGGATATTTAATTAGCATCATGTTTATTGTGACATTGCACTCCAAAAAAAGATTGTTGAGCAATTTAAAAGGCATTGAAACTTAATTTATTCTGTCAAATCAAAGCTGTCCATAAATTTGGTGGTGAAGTTGCCTGCACGGAAATTTGGATCTTTCATCAACCTTAAGTGAAAAGGGATGGTGGTTTTCACCCCTTCGATCACAAACTCGCTCAGGGATCGTTCCATTGTGCAAATGGCTTCCTCTCGTGTTTGTGCCACACAGATTAATTTAGCAATCATTGAATCATAATTCGGAGGAATTTGATAACCGGCGTAGACATGCGTATCCACTCTGACACCGTGACCACCCGGAGAATGGAAATTAGTAATCAATCCGGGAGATGGTCTGAAATTATTGAAAGGGTCTTCAGCATTGATCCGACATTCGATGGCATGCATCTCCGGGATGTAATTTTTCCCTGAAATTGGAATGCCTGACGCAACTTTAATCTGCTCCTTAATTAAGTCAAAATTAATTACCTCTTCTGTCACCGGATGTTCCACCTGAATTCGTGTATTCATTTCCATGAAATAGAAATTCCGATGCTTATCTACTAGAAATTCCACTGTGCCGGCTCCTTCATAATTTACAGCCATAGCTCCTTTAATCGCAGCTTCACCCATTTTTTCGCGTAATTCAGGCGTCATAAAGGGTGATGGCGATTCTTCCACCAGCTTTTGATGTCTACGCTGAATAGAACAATCCCGTTCGGATAGATGACAAACCTTTCCGTATTGATCTCCAATAACCTGAATCTCGATATGGCGTGGGTCTTCTACATATTTTTCAAGGTAAAGGCCGTCATTACCAAATGCGGCTGCTGATTCCTGACGTGCTGAATCCCAGGCCGGTCCAAATTCAGCATCGTTCCATACAATTCGCATTCCCCGGCCCCCACCACCTGCGGTGGCTTTCAGGATGACCGGATAAGTAATTTCATTTGCTATTCTGAGCCCCTCTTTAACATCAGTTAGTAAACCTTCGGATCCGGGGATGGTTGGAACTCCGGCTTTTTTCATGGTTTCTTTTGCTGATGCTTTATCCCCCATGCCATTAATTTGGTCGGCTGTGGCTCCAATAAATTTAATACCATATTCCTGACAAATGGCCGAAAATTTTGCGTTTTCAGACAAGAAACCATAGCCGGGATGAATAGCATCAGCATTGGTTAATTCGGCAGCAGAAATAATATTCGGAATATTTAAATAGGAGTCTCTACTTGGTGGTGGACCAATACAAACTGCTTCATCGGCAAATCTTACATGTAAACTATGGCGGTCGGCAGTTGAATAAATAGCTACAGTTTTCACTCCCATTTCTTTACAGGTTCGGATAATCCGAAGAGCTATTTCACCACGATTTGCAATTAATATTTTTTTAAACATTTTGTTTGATTTGGAAATTTGAAGATTCGATGATTTGAAATTGATTATTAAAACGAGTTTATTTTCAAACCTTTAAATTGTCAATCTTCAAATTAAATGGGTTCCACCAAAAATAAAGGCTGATCGTACTCAACAGGGCTAGCATTGTCTACAAGCACTTTTACTATACGACCGGAAACTTCAGATTCGATTTCGTTAAAAAGCTTCATTGCCTCAATAATACACAGGATTTGTCCGGCTTTAATTTCATCGCCCACATTTACAAAAAGTGGTTTATCGGGGCTTGAAGAACGATAAAACGTGCCAATCATGGGCGATTTAACGGTTATATAATTAGCATTTTCTTCTTTCGAAGGTGCAGGGGCAGGCTTGATTTCAACCTGAGGTGCCGGTGCTGCAATTGCCGGGGCATTGCTTACCTGTACGGGCTGTATTGCCTGTACCTGCAAAGCAGATGGCTGATTGGTTTTTATGGTGATTTTAAAATCTTCCTGCTCAATAGAAACTTCATTTACACCAGATCTGGAAACAAATTTAATAAGCTCCTGAATTTGTTTAATATCCATTTTGTTTAGTTTATGTGGACGATTTTAACCTAAAATTATAATAAAATAATGAAGAAACGATTTAGATTTATTTTTAATAGGCCCACTTTAAATATAATGAACCCCAGGTGAATCCACCTCCAAAAGCTGCAAGAATCAGATTATCGCCTTTTTTAAGCTTATTTTCCCATTCCCATAAACATAATGGAATGGTTCCGTTTGTTGTATTTCCGTACTTTTCAATGTTTATCATGACTTTTGCAGGATCAATGCCGCAACGACTGCTCGTAGCATCAATTATACGCTTATTGGCCTGGTGTGGTACCAGCCAATCTACCTCTTCGGCATCCAATTTATTTTTTTCCATGATTTCGGCCGCTACATCGGCCATGTTTGTTACCGCAAATTTAAAGACGGCTTGCCCTTCCTGAAATAGAAAGTGCTCATCATTATCAACCGTTTCATGACTTGCAGGCCTCAATGAGCCCCCTGCTTTCTGACATAAATACGGACCACCGGATCCATCACTTTTAAGAATGGAATCAATAATACCTAAACCTTCAGTATTGGGTTCTAATAAAACAGCTCCACAGCCATCACCAAAAATGATACAGGTTTTACGATCTTTATAATTTACGATAGAGGACATTTTATCACCTCCAACAACTAAAACCTTTTGATGTTTACCGGTTTCGATGAATTGAGAACCTGTGGTTAATCCGTATAAAAAACCTGAACAAGCAGCATTGAGATCATATCCCCAGGCATTGGTAGCACCAATTTTATGCGCCAGGATATTGGCAGAGGCAGGGAATACCATGTCGGGTGTAGTGGTACAGAATATGATCAGATCGATTTCAGATGCACTGATTCCACGCTTTTGAAGTAAGCCAAGGACAGCATGAGTAGCCATGTCTGAAGTTCCGAGATCCCCTTTCAGAATGCGACGTTCTTTGATTCCGGTGCGACTTGTAATCCATTCATCATTGGTTTCAACCATTCCTTCAAGTTCTTTATTTGTGAGAATATACTCTGGAACGAAGGCATTAACGGCTGTTATTGCAGCATGAACTTTAGACATGATCAATGGGTGATAATTATTTAAAAGCTTCTTTGATTTTATCAACAAACTGACTTTCGATCATAGTTCGGGATAAGAGTACCATATTCTTAATTGCTTCCGGATTAGAGATGCCATGACCAATCAATACGGGGGTGTTAACACCTAAAATCGGGCTACCTCCGTATTGCTCATAATTAAAACGATCAAAGAATTCATCTTTAAAACCTTTTTTTAGCGTGAGGATGTAAAAAGTTTCGGCTAATTTCAACATGACATTTCCTGTAAATCCATCACAGACAATCACATCTGCTTTGTCGTTGAATAAATCCCTTCCTTCAATATTTCCAATGAAGTTGATTGCTGATTTTTGAAGCAAGGGGAATGTAGATTGGGTGAGTACATTGCCTTTTTCCTCTTCCTCACCAAGATTCATTAAACCAACTTTGGGATTTTGGATGTGGTAAACATTTTCTGCATACAAACTTCCTAATAGG